>JAQSYS010000309.1 GCA_029256005.1 Sedimentibacter sp. | reverse complement strand
TCCTGTTTAATACTTCTTTATTATCTGATGATAGTGTGTCCCATTTTCAGTGTTTAATACAAAATTGTTCTAAAATTTTTATTTGTTCATAAAATTATAGAGAAACTTATGATAAAGGGGTTGATTTTTTATGTTAAACCGTCTGATTTATGCCTTAGTCGTGTTTATGATGCTCTTGACTATCCCAAATATGTCTCTATCTTTTTTGGAGCATAAAATAAATATGCCCAGTGCAGCTGAAATTACGGATGAAGAAAAGAGCGATATCAAGGAACCAGTAAACGAGGTTGAAGTTCATGAGGAATTGAAAAAAACAAATATTGAAGTGCCTGAATTAGTCAAGGTTTACAATTTAAAAACCAATGAAGTCATGGTAATGGAATTTGAAGATTACTTAAAAGGCGTTGTTGCTTCTGAAATGCCTGCAGAATTTAATATTGAAGCATTAAAGGCTCAAGGAGTGACAGCTAGGACATACTTACTTTATAGATTTAAAAAATATCCTAACGGCCAGCCAGAGCATTTGGATGCACCGGTGTGTACAGGAACACATTGCCAGGTTTGGACTTCTAAAGAAGATTTGATGGCATCTCATAATGAGGTCTGGTATGAAAATTATTGGGGCAAAATTGAAGAAGCCGTTAATTCAACAAAAGGACAGATTTTAACTTATGAAGGGAAGGTAATTGAACCACTGTTTCACTCGACAAGTGGAGGTAGAACAGAAAATTCTGAAGATGTATTTTCAACAGCTGTTCCTTACCTGAGAAGTGTAGAAAGTCCTTATGAAGCTGAAGCTCCAAAGCTTCATGCTTCTGTTAAACTGACTGTTGATGAGTTTATCAGCAAATTAGAGTCTGTGTATGGAGAATTGAATATTTCAAATGATAATCTTGATGATAAAATAAAGCTTGGAGAAGTCAGCGAAGGTGGTAAAATCAAATATATAACAGTTGATGGCACTGAAATCACAGGTCGCGAAATGAGATCTATTTTTAATTTAAACTCCACAAATTTCAACTTTATACAAAAAGGAAATGAGATTGAAATAGTTACTACAGGATATGGGCATGGCGTAGGAATGAGCCAGTGGGGTGCTGAGGGTATGGCAGATGAAGGTTATAATTACAAGGAAATCTTAAAGCATTACTTTACAGATGTGGATATTGTTAGCATGAAATAAAGTATTAATTTTAATGTTATTGCAGCAGCAATAGCATTAATTTTTATGTACAATTTTTTCATTGTGTGTTATCATACTTTTAACAATCACTTTATAGATAGAAAGGGAAATATTATGATATTTATTAATGATCAAGCATATATGGAATTTAAAGAACTTTTGGATAATGCAAAGGTAGATTCCTACAAAGTTAGAATCAATATTGACAGATATGGATGCAGTGGTCCAATATTCGGAGTTTTTATAGATGAAGCTACAGAAGATGATGATGTGGAAATAGTAAAAGATATTACATTTATTGTTGAGAAATCAGTTAATGAACAGTTTGGCGGTTTTATCATTGTTTCAAGCGAAGAAAACAGTGGAAATGGTGTTGGTCTTAAGCCTATTGTTGTTCCGGCATCAGATGGATGTAGTGATGGCTGCGGTGGCGGATGTGGTGGATGCGGAGGCGGATGCCAGTAATAAAAATCAGTGAATAAATAAAGGATTTATGCTTACGCATAAATCCTTATTTTTTATATTAGTCTGCTACGTATGGTAATAATGCTATTGTTCTTGCTCTCTTTATAGCTCTAGTTACCATTCTTTGGTGCTTAGCACATGCACCTGTAATTCTTCTTGGTAATATTTTACCTCTTTCAGTTGTATATTTCTTTAACTTTCCAAGGTCTTTATAATCTATATGTGTAGTTTTTTCCTGGCAGAACTGGCAAACTTTTTTACGAGGTCTTCTGCCTTTGCCACCAAATCTATCGTTTTTATCGCCTCTATCACTTTTGTCATAACTTCTTGAACTCACTTTGTATTTCCTCCTTCCCTAATATTGTATTATTTAAAATGGGATATCTTCGTCATCTACTGGTTGGAAAATATCATTGTCTTCATCTGGGAAGTCTCCGAAAAAGCTGCTATCTGGCTGAACCGGTTTCCCTTGCTGTGGTGATGTCTGGCCTTTTCCTGTGCCAATAAACTCTACTCTATCTGCTATAATATCGGTTGTATATCTTTTTTCGCCTGTCTGTGTAGTATAACTTCCGGTTGAAACTCTGCCATGTATTGCACACTGGCTTCCTTTAGTAAGGTAGTTTGCACAATTTTCAGCCTGTTTACCAAAAACAGTTATACTTATAAAATCCGCCGTCTGCTTACCTTGAGATGTCGCTTCTTGTTTCTTATCACGTGACATTTCTCTGTCTACTGCTAAATTAAATTTTGCAACAGCCATACCTGATGACGGTATGAATCTCAGCTCAGGATCTCTAGCCAGTCTTCCTATTAATACAACACTATTCATATTTTATCCTCTTTTTTATTATTCTTCTACTGTTATCATGTGTCTTACTACGTTGTCGCTGATTTTACAAATTCTGTCTATTTCATCAACAGCGTCTGAGCCTGCAGTAAAGTCAATAAATACATAGTAACCTTCTCTTTTTTTGTCGATTTCATAAGCGAGTCTTCTTTGTCCCCACTCATTAACCTTTTCAATTGTTCCCTGTCTGTCAGTTATTATGTTTTTTACTTTTTCGATTTCTGCATTTCTTACATCTTCTTCTAAATTAGCAAGTATAATTAATGCTGCTTCATATTTTCTCATCTGAGTCACCTCCCTTTGGACTTCGGCCCCTGTTTTCCCAGGAGCAAGGATAGCGATAATATTATAGCACTCTGGAAAATTTTATACAAGCATTTTTTACAAAAATATTTTGTGCTATTCTTTTATTTCGTATTCTGCGTCTTCTTCGCAGTAGTTGCATTTGTTTTTTTGAGTATTTATAATTTCAGGTGCAGCTTCTTTTTCATTTACA
>JAQSYS010000308.1 GCA_029256005.1 Sedimentibacter sp. | reverse complement strand
GGCATATTTAGATTTTCAGAACTGCCTTTTTCTAATAATCCAAAATTTGTTCTTGCATATGCACATAAATCTATTGAATATCCCACTGACTCAGAAGCCTCACACAAAGATAGAGATTCCTTTTTAGCAGCAACACCTGCAGCTTGGTTTTCAGGATACAAGAGATTTAGGTCGAATATCTCAACCAATTCTTGAGGAAATACTGATGTCGCCCAACCAACAGGCCTTCCTTCTTCTTTTGCCTTCCAAGCGTCAGCATATGATTTAGCTAATATACTATTTATTACGGATGCAGCACTTTTCTTTTCTTCTAATGACTGAGTATCTGACATTACTTATTACCACCTTTCTTCAAATATTAATATTGAATAACCTCATTGTTCTTCATTTCTTCTATTTCTTTAACGCTATATCCCAGTTCTGTTAAAACTGCAGCAGTATCTTGTCCAAGCTTTGGAGCAGTCTCATAACTTTTTAAACCTGATTCTTTAAAATTAACTGGTGTATTTACTAAAACACCTGTATTCCCGCTATCATATGTATTCTTAAACAAATATTCATTTTCCCAAGCTTGAGTATCAACCAAAATGTCTTCACAAGTTTGAAGTTGTTCATATGGTAAATCTGCTTTTTCAAGTAGCTCCGCCCACTCATTTAATGTCTTTTTAGCCATTTCAATTTCTAATATTTGCACAAAGGTCTCTACATTATTGATAACTGCACTTTGAGTATTAAATCTTGTGTCTTCTATTAAGTCCGGTCTCTCTATAACCTGACAGAATTTTGGATACCATTTGTTGTATGCTAAAAGTGCAAGCTGAATCCATCTATCGTCTTTGCATTTGTATGTTGTTCCTAAAGGATTATTAGGCGTTCTTCTTGACAAAGGCATTTTATTACCATACTGGGCAGTAGTTATCATCAGACCCATGCCGAATATTGCTGTATGATAAAGACTTGTTGTAACTCTTTCGCCTTTTCCAGTTTTTGTCTTTCTGAAAAGTGCAGCAAGTATGCCTGCTGCTAAAGAAATACCAGCGTAGTGATCTCCAAATCCTGCATTTGTGTTAGAAGGAGATGTTCCTTTCTCCATTAAAGACATACTTACCGCTCCTCGAGCAAAATATGCTGTATAATCAAATCCAGGTTTATCTTTTAATGGACCTTTTTCTCCATACCCAAGAATATGTGCATGTATTAACCCAGGATACTTGTCCTTTAATTGCTCATAACTCAAACCACTTTTATATAATGATTGTTCTCTAACATTTGTTACAAACACATCTGCATCCTTAAGTAATTTTTCTAATATCTGTATACCTTGTTCACTTTTAATATCTATGCATATTCCTCGTTTATTTCCATTTTCAAGTTCAAACATAGGATTTTCATTTTCAGACGCTGGAGAATTATAAATTCCTCCTACTTCTCTTAAATTATCACCTTGGGGCGATTCAATTTTGATAACTTCTGCTCCCCAATCAGCTAAAACCTTTGCGCAACATGGTGCAGCCACAAAGCTTGAAAGCTCTACAACCTTAACACCTTCTAAAGCTAAACCCGTTTTTCTCATTTTCTATCCTCCCATAAATTTATGTTTTTATATTTGAATATCCTGCATCTGCATTTAAAGTTTCTACTTTCGTTAAATAAATATTAACAGTGCAGCAATTCATATAATACAAGTTGAAATAGTGTTAAAATTACATTGTTTTGTTATATTTTTAACGTTTTTTATTATGTAGTATCTCACAAAATAACTGAAAGTGTAATTTAATAATATAATAATGTTCTAATTATATATATTGAAATCAAGCCATTTTATTTGATTTTAAGAATATTTATATGTATTTGTATACATACACATATACGTACTCATGAATTGAGTCTAACATATCGTTTATTATTTGTCAAACTAAAATATATATTTTTTTATTAGCCCACTGCAGTTGATTTTATAAGAATAAAGCCTTATAATAATGTTCTTGACTTAAAAAAAAATAAAAGTTAATATATAATAAATTAACAATTAATAGATATAAATGACTAATTTTGTAAAAAACTTTACTTTTTATATAAGTTTTCTTACTTACATCTTATTTTTACAATTCGAAAAAGGAAGGTATATATGATAAACTTACCTCGTATAAGCTCAAAAGGAACTTTAGCCGAAAAAACATACGACACACTAAAAAATGCTATAATTGGACTTGATTTAAAGCCTGGAGAAATAATAAATGAAGAAGAACTTGCTGATCAGTTAGGAGTATCAAGAACTCCTATTAGAACTGCCCTTAATAACTTGTTACATGAAGAGTTAATTGAAATTGTTCCTGGTAAAGGAACACGTATTGCTGATTTATCTAAAAAGCAAATTAATGACTTATTAGTTGTACGTGAAGTGTTGGAAATTCTATCTGTACAGCTTGCAACTGAAATGAGAACAAATGATGACATTGAAAAGATTGAATATATTATATCTCAACAAGAAAATGCTTTTAAGGGAACATTTAAGAGCCATCAAACATTCTTAGACAATGATTATGAGTTCCATATGAAAATAGCTGAGATATCTAAGAACAAGTATATAGAAAAACAATTATCTCAAATGATTAATAACTGCCGACGTTATTTAAATGCTACTACAATGGATGAAAGTTATATGATAGTATTGAATGAACATAAGGCCATCTTGATGCAAATTAAGAATCAAGATAAAGTTAACTCACAGATATGCATTAAAAATCATATAGATAGTATCAAACTACGCATGATTGAATGTATTAACAATTAAAATAACTTGATCAATAAAATAATTAATTAATTTAAAAACCTCTGTTTATCATTTACGAAAACAGAGGTTATTTTTAATTGTTTGTATTAATTAAAATCGAATTTGTTGTGTTGTCCCAGTCTACTTCAAAATCTATGTATTCTGCTATATCTCTTAGTTTGAAATAATTGTTGTTGTCTATGTTGTATGCCTTTAATTGAATTTT
>JAQSYS010000018.1 GCA_029256005.1 Sedimentibacter sp. | reverse complement strand
TAATAATCGATTTAGAAAATATAAACACAATATATGTTTACAATGGAGAGAACACTGTAAAAATTGAAGGAAGCAGTATCGACACTCAGGAAATAACAAATCTTGTTAAGCAGCATGATTTTGCTGGTGACATTCAGTATGCCTTCAATCAAAAAATAAGAGATAAGATTATACAAGTTCCAATTCCTCAGGAAAAGACAGCACTCAACCCGGTTTTTGTTCAATCTGAGCTTGATGTGTTTGATACAGAACAAATAAACAAAATAGCTAAGAATTACTTTAAAAGCAATTATGATTATGTCAGAAAATCAGTTGAAGTAAACGGAAATCTTGTATATATGTACAGGACTGAAAAAATTCTTAAAATAAACTCCGAAGGGCTTCTTGATTTTTATGACACATCTGCTGAACTGGGAAATTCATCTGATGTATACGAAAGCCTCGTGTCAGCAGTAAACTTTACTGAAGAATTTCTTGGATTTCCGGAGGATGGATATTTAAGTAATATAGAAAGTATTGAATATGAAGGGAATTTTGGATACAGGTACTCATTCTCATATAAAATTAAAGAAAGACCAATATTATTCAGTAAGGTTAGAGAAAATTTAGCTCTGCAGATAGATGTGTTTGGAGATAATGTTATCTCATATAAGAGGTTTATAAGAGAAATAGATGAGTCACAAAGCGGGAAAATGAATGAAATTCAAATACTTCCTGCAATTGAAGTTATAGAGAGAAACTTATCTGATGATTCAGATTTGCCTGGACCGGGTGAAATTCCTGAGTTAAAACCTTTAAAACAAAATATGCTTGAAGAAATTTCAAATATTTATCTTGGATATTTCGACTTGTCTCGAATTACCAGAGAACAGGTTTTAAGAGTTGTGTGGGTTATAGAAGCAAAAGATAAAAGTTATATATTTAATGCTATATCAGGGGCATTGATAGAAGAATGGTAGTAGGAAATGGTGAGATATGGATTGGAATAAAACAACTACAATACTTATAACAGCGTTTATTATATTAAATATTTTTTTATTTGGTACTTCATTTAACAACATATTTTCCGATGAATATAATGTTACATCGGATAAAGAATTTGTAGAAAAAGTGGAAGGTATTTTGAAGGGAAAAAATATAGATATTAAAGGTGAATTGCCTGATGATACATATATGCTTCCTATCTTAGAGACCGAATATGAAATTATTCACATAAATACGGAGCTTTTAACTCGCTTTTTAGGACCAGGAATTGAACCAATAGAAGATGTTACACTTTACAGCAACAATAAAAATGAGATTCTGGAAATTAAAGAAGGAAAGAAGCTTTGTTATAAACTAAGAGAAAAAACTTCTGGAAATGTAATAAGTGAATCAATAACAGGATACATTGATGAATTTATTAAAGAGAAAGAAATAGATACTACAGGGTATTCTGAAAATTACAGGTATGCTTTTGATGATAGTCTATATGTTGTTTATACAAAAAAGTATAACGATTTTAGCATGGATAATTCATACATGAATTTTTACTTTGACAAGGATGGAATTTATGAGTTTGAAATGCAAAATATTTCTGTTGTTAAAGAATTAGCTGAAAAAATTCATACCTTTTCAGCAATTGAAGCATTACCGAGACTATTATCATTTGAAGATATAGAAAACAAGGAAATTGTTAGTGTTGAAATGACATTTTATAGTGAAGAAGATGATAATTGGCAATTAATATCCGGAATAAATTCATATCCGGTGTGGAAAGTTATTTTTAATGATGGAACACAAAAACATCTGTCCAGCATAAATTCCTACAATATTAAGTAAATTTTATTTATATTGAAAATATTGTAGTTTTAGTATAATATTATATGATGAAATTATTATAACTAAATTAAATGTTTACTGCTTCTATAGGGTACATTTATATGGGCAAAGCCCTTATTGAATTTAAAATGAAATTTATCCAATTGCGGAATATAATAAAGAAGAATTGAGGAATTGTTTATGTCTAAATTTGTTATAGAAGGCGGAACAAGATTAAAAGGAAAGGTAAACATCGGTGGATTTAAAAATGCAGCTGTTGCAATAATTCCGGCAACCCTGCTTTGTCCGGGGGAATGCATAATACAAAATGTTCCTAAAATTGAGGACGTTAATGTTTTTATAGAAATACTCTCTGAATTAGGAGCGGAAGCAAGGTATCTTGATGACACTTCAATTTTCGTGGATGCTTCTAAAGTTAAAGAATGCTATCTGAAAAATGGTTTGTCTAAAAAAATGAGAGCTTCTTATTATTTGCTTGGTGCAGGACTTGGAAGATTTAAAAAAGCATCCTCCTTACTTCCTGGGGGCTGTGACATTGGAGCTAGACCCATAGATCAGCACATCAAAGGATTTGAAGCATTGGGTGCTAAAGTGGAAATTACTCCTGACGGCAGAATCAATGTTCAAGCAGACAGACTTATTGGAACAAAAATATATCTTGATGTTGTCAGTGTTGGAGCTACAATCAACATAATGCTTGCTGCAGTTTACGCAGAAGGCAAGACCATAATAGAAAATGCAGCTAAGGAACCTCATATTGTTGATACTGCAAACTTTCTGAACTCAATGGGAGCAGATATAAAGGGAGCAGGAACAGATGTAATAAGAATAAACGGTGTAAAAGAACTTACAGGCTGTACATATAGAGTGATCCCTGACCAAATTGAAGCAGGAACTTATATGATTGCAGCAGCAGCTACAAAGGGAGATATCATAATAGATGATATTATTCCAAAGCACCTTGAACCAGTTACAGCTAAGCTTAAAGAAATGGGAATGGGTATTGAGGAATATGGTGATTCAATGAGAGTGTTTTATGAAAATGAATTGTCGCCGGTAAATATTCAAACGCTTCCATACCCAGGTTTTCCAACAGACTTGCAGCAACCTATGACAGTACTTCTTTCATCTTTAAACGGAGAGAGCATAGTAGTGGAAGGGGTATCCGAGGACCGTTTTAAGTATGTGAATGAAATCATAAGAATGGGCGCAAACGTAGAATTTACTAAGAAACAGGCTAAGATTATAGGAACAACCGACCTGAAGGGAACGGTGGTACAAGCTACAGACTTGAGAGCTGGAGCTGCCCTTATAATTGCAGGTCTTATTGCTGACGGATTAACCGAAATAACAGACATACAACATATAGACAGAGGATATGAACATATAGAAAATAAGTTTATGAATTTGGGCGCAAAAATAAAAAGAGTCAAAGACGAAGAATAATGCAATATTAGAATGAATGCTTCAAACAAGTAATTGTTTGAGGCTTTTTGAATATTATTAGGAGTGAGCATATGAAAAAAGCAGTCTTAATTCCGGATTCATTCAAAGGAACATTAAGTTCAAAAGAAATATGCAGCATTATACAAAAATCAATAAATAATCACTATCCACAGTGTCAAGTTGTTTCTATACCTGTAGCAGATGGAGGAGAAGGTAGTGTAGACTGTTTTTTAGAAGCATTGGGTGGTCAAAAAATATTTGAAACAGTGAAAAACCCGTACTTTGAAGATATGGTATCATATTATGGGATTTTAAGTGATTGTGAAACAGCAATAATTGAAATGGCTAGCTGTGCTGGACTTCCATTGGTAGAAGACAGAAAAGATCCGACTAAGACAACAACATATGGTGTTGGACAGTTGATTTTGTCGGCAGCGAGAAAAGGCTGCAAAAAAATAATTGTGGGACTTGGTGGTTCTTCGACAAATGATGGGGGATGTGGAGCAGCTGTAGCAACAGGAGTAAAATTTTATAATCATGAAGGAAATGAATTTATTCCTGTCGGAGGAACCTTAATAGATATTGCGAGTATAGACTTATCGCAGCAATTTGAATTGATTAAAAATGTTGAAATAATAACCATGTGTGATATTGATAATCCTATGTACGGAAAAACGGGGGCAGCGCATATTTTTGGACCTCAAAAAGGCGCAGATGCTCTAATGGTAGAAGAGCTTGACAATGGCCTTATAAATCTTTGCGAAGTAATAAAAAACTGCTTGGGAAAATATTTAGATAATATACCAGGCAGCGGCGCAGCCGGAGCTATGGGAGCAGGAATGATAGCGTTTTTCAACTCAAAGCTTCAAATGGGCATAGAAACAGTATTGGATACGGTTAGCTTTGATGATGTGATTACTGATTGCGACATGATATTTACCGGCGAAGGAAAGATGGATACGCAAAGTTTGCGGGGTAAGGTTGTAATAGGAGTAGCAAAAAGAGCAAAAAAGAAAAATATTCCTGTGACTGTGATTGCCGGAGGCGTAGAGGAAAATATAAAAGAAGCATATGAAATGGGCGTAACATCTGTATTTACAATTAACAGACTTCCTCAGGATTTTCAAATAAGCAGGTTAAATAGTAGAGAAAACTTGTCAGAAACCATAGATAACATTCTGAGGCTCATTAAAAGTATAAATAACAATTGATTCTTTAATCCTGAACGTAAGCGATGGATATTATAACTATAATAGGGGGTAAAAAATGTTTGAGGATTTAAAATATTTAAAGGTAAATTTACCTGAAGACATACTTAAGTTAAAGTGTAATGGTGATTTTTCAGGAGCACAAAAATTAATTGACTTGCGCCTAAAAAAACAAATACCTACAGCTATGAGAAAAAGACTGGAGTTTGAAAAGGAAATATTAAAAACATTAAAGGGCGAATATCCTTATACCTTTGAGCAGGCTCTGAAAAAAATGCAGGACAACATCAAGGATTTTACAAGAGAAGAATTAGTTGAGCTCCAGGAAGACAGCCAAGCAGATTGGATATTAGTTGATGGACAAGTACATTTCAATGACAGTTTTTTTGGTTCATTGATAAAGACCAGAGCTGACTTAGAAGCAAGATTAATAAACAGAGAAGAGGAAGACAATAAAAGAGCGGAATTCTTAAACGACAATATAAAGGATACCATTCAAAACGGAAGTGCTTCTTATTACCTACATATGAAGGCATCTGTAAAAATAAAAGAAGAAGCAATTATAGAGGGAGAAAAAGTAAAAGTATATTTGCCATTGCCAATAATTTGTCAGCAATCAAATATAAAAATAATAAAAACAACTCCTGAAGCAAACTATATATCAAATGAAAATTATCCAAGTAGGACAGCATATTTTGAAGCTAATACAAATGATAACACGGAGTTTTCAGTGGAATATTCCTTTGAAAGTCACTTGAATTACAACAATCCTGATCCTTCAAAAGTATCAAATAGTCAACCAACATTTGATACTGCCGAATTAGAGCCGCATATAATGTTTACTCCATATATTAGAGAGCTTTTGAAGGAAATAGTAGGTGAAGAGACAAATCCATTAATTAAAGCTAGAAAAATATATGATTACATTACTCAAAATGTAAAATATTCATATATGAGAGCATACTCAACAATAACAAATATTCCAGAGTATTGCGCACTTAATTTAAAAGGAGACTGCGGTGTGCAAGCGAGTCTGTTTATTACATTGTGCAGATGTGCAGGAATTCCTGCTAAATGGCAATCTGGTCTTGCAGTTACACCATACCATGTTGGACCTCACGACTGGGCACAATTTTATATTGAACCATTCGGTTGGCTGTTTGCAGACCCATCATTCGGAGGAGGAGAACATAGAAAAGGAAATTTGGAAAAATGGAACTTCTATTTTGGAAATCTGGATCCTTTCAGAATGGTGGCAAATTCAGAATTCCAGCATGAGTTTGACCCACCTAAAAAACACTTGCGTCATGATCCATATGACAATCAAGTAGGTGAATGCGAATATGAAAACAAAGAAATTAGAAGAGAAGAATTCAGAGCAAGATATGAATTGATAGAAATGAAAAAAATATAGAATATTTCTTTTAAAAATCTGAAGAATTTAAAGTCTTCAGATTTTTGTTTTTACAACATATATTGAAATTATTTTAAAAAGATGATATAAATAAAACATTACGTGGATTGACTGGAGATATAATATGTTTAGTGATGATAGTTACGCAAAGCAATTTGCTGATATGATGTCAGATGGATTCATTTTTATAGATGATGATGGAATTATTCAAATATATAATAGTAAAGCTAAAGAAATTTTCGGGATAGATTATAAATATGATTACGTTCATGGTTCGGGAAAAATAGAAAATGGAGATATTGTAATTATAGCCGATACTAGCATCGGCGTGGACGATGGAGGACTAAAGCCTGAAGTGTTGAAATATATTGGCATAGCAGATATGAACATAGAAAATGGAGATTCTATCATTGCAATAGGAAGTTATAATGATGTTAATGCTGAGAATTTTAAATATATTTATAATAAACAGGATAATCCATTAGAAAAAATCGAGTTAAGCTACAGTTATGCGGAGTTAAACATTTCTGCATATATTAATTACATTGATAGAAATATTTCTATAGAAGTAAATGGAATAAAATACTCTATAGATTATGTAAAATGCTTTGGACATATGGTTGTGCTAGACTCAAAAACAAAAAATATGAAATTTTATCAGACTAAGGGGTATACAGCAAAAGGTGAAGGAATTTTTGATTTGCTTTCTGGCATGCCTTTCAGATCAAAAGGAGATAGTTCTGATAATTTTGATGTAATAGGGAGAAGTATTTTTGAAATACATAAGGATAGTAAAACAACTAAAGAGTTTTTTGATGTTGCTACAGGAATTGATATAAGTTATTCCAGTGAATACAAGGAAATAAATGGAAGACCAACAATATGCTCATTATTTCCAGTGAACAAGGGAGACAAAAGAGTTGGAGCGGTGCTGAAAATTAATGACATATCTGAGGTCAAAAACATCATAAAAGAGAGAGATGAAGCACTAAAAAATTTATATCAAATTGAAAGAAAATTGGGAGATGAAGAAACAACAAACAGACTTTTTCCAGACTTCATTGGAGATAGTAGGGAGATTATAAATGTTAAAAAACATGCGTTGAAAGCAGCTAAATCAAATTCAACAGTATTACTTTTAGGTGAAAGCGGAACCGGGAAAAGTATATTGGCAAAGGCTATTCATGATAACAGCAAATATAAAGACAATCCATTTATAGCTGTTAATTGTGCAGCATTACCCGAAACACTGCTGGAAAGTGAATTATTTGGATATGAAGGGGGTGCATTTACAGGAGCAAAAATAGGGGGAAAAGTCGGAATCTTTGAGCTTGCGCAAGGAGGAACACTATTTTTGGATGAGATTGGAGAAATCACTCCATCGTTTCAAGCAAAGCTTCTTCAGGTATTACAAGACAAAACATTTTATAAAGTGGGTGGAAAACTCAATATAAAATTAGTTGCCAGAATTATTGTCGCAACAAATAAAAATCTAGAAGAAGAAGTACAAAAAGGAAATTTTCGGGAAGACTTGTATTATAGAATTAATGTCCTTCCAATATTGATACCGCCTCTGAGAGATAGAAAGCATGATATATATTCACTGGCTACCTCTATTCTTCCTAAAATTTGTAAAAGGACCGGTTGTGAAAATAAGGGAATTTCCGGAGAAGCATTAACTATACTTTCAGATTACGATTATCCTGGAAATGTTAGAGAACTTGAAAATATACTTGAACGTGCAGTTAATATAACAGAGGGTAATACTATTTTTTCAAAGCATCTTGCTATTAATACTAAAAATATGAAAAAAAGTGATGCAGTACATATTAAGCCTCTGAGAGATATTTTACTTGAAGCAGAAAAACTAGCAATAAGAGAAGCTCTTGAATATCATAAGGGTAACAAAAGAGAAGCTATGAATTCACTGGAGATAGGAAAAACTAGTTTTTATGAAAAAATAAAAAACTTAGATTAGATTATAAATAATTCCGAAATTAAGGAAAGTATTCCGAAATTTCGGAATTTTATTATTTTGTTAATTAATTAGCAATCTTGCTGATCTAATGTGAGTACATATAAAATAAAAGTTCGAATTATCGGAAAAAATAATAAAAAAATGTTGTGTTTTGTCTTGAGATTTTTATAAGCCTCAAGATTATAAGTTGAAATTTCAATGCATAATGAAATAATTTAATAAATTTACACAATTGATTAAAATTGGTATAGTAATTGCTTTATTAATATAGAACATAAAATATAGGAAGGAGTACTTATTTTTTTCATCATTAACATTAATAAAAAATCATAATCATTTGTGAAGGGAGAAAAGAAATGCTTAATGTAATCTGGTTAGGATTAATAGTTATTGGAGTAATAACAGCAATATTTACGGGAAATGTACAAGCTGTAAGTGATGCAGCATTCAATTTTGCTAATACAGCTGTAGAAATTTGTATAGGGTTAATAGGAACAATGACTCTTTGGTTAGGTATAATGGCTATAGCAGAAAAATCAGGATTGGTAAAAATATTAGGTAAGGCGCTAAGCCCAGTAATGAAAAGGCTATTTACAGATATTCCAGAAGATCATCCAGCAATGGGAGCAATGGTAATGAATATCTCAGCAAACATGCTTGGTCTTGGTAATGCCGCAACACCACTTGGACTAAAAGCTATGCAAGAATTAGATTCTCTTAATGAGCATAAGGGAATAGCAACAGATTCAATGGTAATGTTCATGGCGTTAAATGATGCATGTGTTGCTTTAATACCAGCAACCATCATTGGATTAAGAGTGGCAGCTGGTTCAACAAACCCAACTGAGGTAATAGGACCTATACTAGTATCAACTTTAGTATCTGCAACTTCAGCAATAATTCTCACTAAATTATTTGCAAAGAGGAAAAAATATAGAGTTGAAAATTTCATAGACAAAGACAAAGCTCACATTGAGAATGTGTAAGGAGGATATAACATGTTTCAGTCAATTATGAGTAACATATCATTATATGCAATACCTGTTTTACTAATTGGCATACCACTATACGGATATATAAAGAAAGTAAGAGTTTATGAAGTCTTTGTTGAAGGTGCTAAGGATGGATTCAATACAGCAGTAAGGATTATTCCATATTTGGTAGCTATGTTGGCGGCGATTGGAATATTTAGGGCATCAGGTGCAATGGACTTTGTTGTGAAAATATTCACACCAGTAACTAACTTAATAGGAATGCCTGCTGAGATATTACCAATGGGCATCATGAGATCATTATCTGGTGGTGGAGCACAGGGTATGATGGTGGAATTATTTGAAACTTATGGTGCAGATTCGCTGATAGGAAGAATGGCTTCTGTTGCAATGGGTTCAACAGAAACAACAATGTATGTTATAGCAGTATACTTTGGTTCTGTTAAAATAAGCCAGACAAGACATGCAATATCTGTAGGGTTACTTGTTGATTTGATAAGTTTAATTTCAGCTGTAATAATAACAAACCTAGTATTTTAATAAAAATTGGAGATATAAAATATGATTTTTCCGGAAAAATTAAGAAAAGGTGATACCATAGCAATAATAGCGCCATCTTCACCTGTTACAAAAGAGCAAGCTGTTTTATGTAAAAAGCTGGTTGAAGACATGGGATATAAAGTAAAGATGGGTAAATGTAATTATCTTTCTATTCATGGGTATTCCGCTGGAACAGGAGAAGAAAAGGCAAAAGAAATAAATGAGATGTTTGCTGACACAGAAATTAAAGCTATATGGTGTATAAGGGGAGGAGACACAAGCTCTCATGCCATGGATAAAATCGATTTCAATATGATTAAGAATAATCCTAAAATATTTGTCGGATACAGCGATGTGACAAATTTAAATATTAACTTTAATCAGAAATGTGGATTTGTAACATTTCATGGGCCAATGGTAAAGTCAAATATGCTTAATGCATATGACGAATTTACTAGGACGAGTTTTGAAAAAGCATTGAATATGCAAGGTGAGTTAATTCTAAGGAATCCGATTGGTGAAGATTTTAAAGTTATGTTTGACGGTACTGCTGAAGGAACAATTGTTGGTGGCAATTTATCATTAATAGTTTCAATGATAGGGACAGAATATGAAATTGATACAAAAGGGAAAATTTTATTTATAGAAGATGTTGATGAAAATGTAAGAAGATTGGATAGGATGATGTATCAACTAAAATATTCAAATAAGCTTGAAGAAGCAGCAGGAATAATCTTTGGTGATTTTTCTGACTGTATTAATGAAAAAGATGAAGCCTATACAGTTGTTGAGATGTTAAAAGATGTGCTTGCAGATTATAAAAAACCTGTTATGTACAATATAAAATCAGGTCATTGTTTCCCTATGTCAACAATACCGCTTGGATGTAACTGCGTTATGGATACAAAATTAAAAATGATAAAATTTTACATTTAATAGAATAGATAAAACTCCTGTTGATGGGGTTTTATCTATACTTCTTTAATAAATATAAAAGTAATTTTGCAGGTTGTAAAATAATTTATTGAAAGCTTGTATATGATTTGTTATAATTGCGAATAAACTAATAATAAATATAAACGTTGAATAACGGTCAAAGCCCTATTAAATAACTAAGTAAACAACTCCAAAAAATATTTGAAGAGGAGATAAAAATATATGGATATAGAATTAAGAAATAATACATTGTTTTTTGATGGTTGCAATACAGTAGAATTAGCAGAAAAATATGGAACGCCTTTATATGTTATGAGCGAAACTGCAATTGTTGAAAAATGCAAAGAAATAAGAGAAACTTTTTTAAAGAAATATGAAAAAACAAGAGCTGCCTATGCATCAAAGGCATTTTTAACTCTTTCTATGTGTAAAATCATTGAAAGAGAAGGATTGTGCATGGATGTTGTATCAGGAGGAGAACTATATACGGCAATAAAAGCTGATTTTCCTGCTGAAAAAATTGAATTTAATGGTAACAATAAATCAGTTGAAGAATTGGAACTGGCCGTTGATTACAATATTGGAAGAATAATTGTTGATGGTCTTGATGAGCTTGGAATTATTGAAAAAGTATGTAGAGAAAAGGGAAAGAAGATGAGTATCCTCTACAGAATAACTCCAGGAGTTAAAAGCGATTCACACGACTATATAGTTACAGGAAAGAAAGATTCAAAGTTTGGAATACCACTAGATGATGAAGTGATTTTCCCAGCTATAGAGCAAGCAATTAATTCAAAGTATGTAGATTTTTTGGGATTCCATTTTCATGTGGGTTCACAGCTTCATAACAATGGATCACATTTACAAGCATTGGATATTGCATTAAAATTAATAAAAGACACAAAAGATAAATATAATTTTGTTACACCGGAATTGAATATAGGCGGTGGATTTGGAATCAAGTACACAGGTGCTGATGATAAAAAACCATATGCATATTTCCTTGACCCTATGATGGAAAGAATAGAAAATTTCTGCAAGGATTTAAATATTACTCGACCGGAAATAGTTATAGAACCAGGCAGAAGCATCGTTGGTGAAGCAGGTATAACACTTTACACAATCGGAACAATTAAAGATATAAAGGGAATCAGAAAATATGTATCTGTGGACGGTGGTATGACAGACAACATAAGACCTGCACTATATCAAGCTGTATATGAAGGCGTTATTGCCAATAAGGCAGAAGAACCAAAGACAGATGTTGTTACAATATGCGGGAAATGCTGTGAATCGGGAGATATACTTATCAGAGATGCTAAAATTGCAAATGCAGAAAGAGGAGATATTTTTGCAGTATTTTCAACAGGAGCATATGGATATACTATGGCAAGCAATTACAACAAGAATCCTTTGCTAGCAACAGTGCTTGTAAAAAAAGGCAAATCAGAAGTAATAGTTAAGAGACAGACATTTGACCATATGATAGCTAATGAAGTAATACCGGAATCATTAAAATAATAATGTGAGGCGAATTTTATGGATTTTACAAAAATGCAGGGAGCAGGCAATGACTTCATAATAATAAACAATATGGAACTTAAGATTCCGGTTGAGAAGTTATCTGCTATAGCAAAAAAATTATGCCAAAGAAAAGTGTCCATTGGAGCAGATGGGTTTATGGTGGTGGATTTCCCTGAAGGTGACGCTGATTTTAAAATGCGTTTTTACAATCAAGACGGAAGCATTGGCGAAATGTGTGGAAACGGAGCTAGATGTATTTCACGTTATGCATTTTTGAACAAAATAGCAAAACAAAAAATGAAATTTGAAACCGGAGCCGGAATTGTGAGTGCGGAGGTCCTTGAAAAGAGACTCGTAAAAGTTCTGCTGAACAAACCGGAAATTATTAAGCTTGACAATGACATTGAAATAGACAATAAAAAATATGAATGTTCCTATATTGAATTAGGGAATCCTGGCCTGCCGCATGCAGTAGTAAAATATGACCTGCAAAAATCTGAAGATAGTGAAGTGTTTGAAGTTGGCAGAAAAATCAGATTCTATGAAGGATTTCCAAAAGGAGCAAATGTGAACTTTTTTGAAGTTGTGGATGACAATACTGCAATTGTTAAAACATACGAAAGAGGAGTAGAGGGTATAACATTGGCTTGTGGAACCGGTTCAGCATCAGTAGCTGTCGCACTTATGTTGAAAGGTTATTTGAAGGGGAACAAGGCGAAAATAATTGTTCCGGGCGGAGAATTGTTCATAGAGATTGAACGAATAGACAATAATGTTGAAAAACTTTATCTTATTGGTGATACAAACATAGTTGCAATTGGAAAAGTAATGGACGAAGATTTAGCCTATTAGGAATCAAAAACCAGACGAATAATCGTCTGGCTTTTTTTATACTTCACTATTTTCTTTTTTAAAATGTTTTGTTATAATCTCTAGGTTTAAATTCGTAATTATAAGTCCTATTAAAATAACCGTTACGCCCAGCCACTGCATACTGGAAAGCTGCTCATGAAGCACAAATCTTGCTGATAATAACGCTATAATTGGAACTGTGAGGGGTAGTGGTGCAACCTTGCTCATAGGATATTTCCCTAATAATACACTCCATACACCATAACCAAATAATGTTGCTCCAAAAGCAAGATATATTATTGCAAATATTGAAATACCACTTAGGTTGGTCACAACATTCCAAATTGTTTCTGGTGTGTCAAGCACCAACGATAACCCAAGCATAGGAATTGGAGGAATTAAACCCGACCATACAACCAGGCTGAACATGTCAAGCTTTTCACCCTTTGTTTGAGCTTTATCTGAAGCTATTCTTGCAACAATATTGGAGGCAGCCCAGAAGAACGGTGCCAGTAAATTTAATGCTATTGCAGCTATAGGAATTGAATCAATTCCGTTTTTTGCATTTGCCATCCCAATTATTACAAGACCTGAAGCTGCGATAATAAATCCTATAATTTGCTTGGTTTTAAGCTTTTCATTTAAAAATATCATAGCTAGAACTGGAGATATAAATGCCTGAATTTGAAGCACAATGGAAGCAATACCTGCAGGCATTCCTATTTCCATAGCATAAAACAAGCATGCGAATTGACCAACACCAACAAATAGACCATACATAACTATATACTTCCATTCTGTGTTTGGTTTTTTAATGAAAAATATTGCTGGAAAGACTGTCAGCAAATATCTCAGAGCGACTAATAGCATTGAAGGCACTCCACCAAGCCCAAGCTTTATAACTGTAAAATTAACGCCCCATATTGTAACTAAAAGCAGCGCTAGGATAATATCCTTTTTCCTCATTTTCAACTCTCCATCATCAATACAATATATTTTCTAGCAGCCTTTAAAGAACCGACCATAATTCTGTAGATATTGATTATACCATACTTTTTAATCATTTCAGTATTTTTATTTACAAATAAATTTACAAAAAGGTTTGTTTTCAAGAGTTCAAAATAGAAATTACGCAAGCTTATTTTAGATGGTTTTATCATAACCTGTCCAAAGCTCCATTTTTCAAAATCTTGTTTAGAGTACAGCAATCTGTCTTCATACTTTTCATACATCGGCAGATTTGGAAAAGGGGTTAGAGGGCTTATAGAAGTTATTTGTGGTTTTAGTTTTTTTATATAACTTCTAAATAATTTAAAGTCATTTTTGTCCCAGTCAGGATGAGCCATAAAGGAAGCCCACACATCTATTCCCAACTCTCGCAATATTTTTGAAGCCTCAAAATTATCTGATGTAGTAGACTTTTTGTTATACTTGTTCATTTCTTCTTCGTTAAATGTTTCATATCCAACTAAGAGTGCCTTCAATCCTAATTTTTTAAGTTCCTTTAAATATTCTTTGTAATCAATTACACC
>JAQSYS010000307.1 GCA_029256005.1 Sedimentibacter sp. | reverse complement strand
ATGTTAAATTTTACAGAAATTGATCCTTCTAAACCAAAAGGCAATATTATTTTGCTTCATAACAATAAGCAAGCATCTTATTTAAATTTGATATCTGAAAATGATGAAATAATAATTAAATGGGATACTGAATAAATAAAGCTGGAGGCTATATGGAAAATACAGAAAAATTAATCAAAATATACGATAAAGAATATAATTTGATTGGATGCGGTCATCTTTTAAGCATGAACAGTAACATGATTAAAGTAAAAGGAGACGATTTGCCTGTTTTAGATTCAAAGACAAATGTCATCATTGAAATATTAACTGATTTTAACGGAATATCTCCATTTTTTTGTGAAGTTAGCCTTGCAACAGTAAATCAATTAAATGCATTGATAATCAGAAAAGAACAGCTGATTGAAAGAAGAAGATCTCTCAAGGTTCGTACAGATATATCATTTTATATTGAGAGTCTATACAGAAATGATGAAGATATTACAAAAGATTTTCCAAATATGAAAATAAACTTACTCAATTTAAGCATAGGTGGAATGTTGATTTCATCAAATTACGATTTAAAGTTAAATGATGTTGTAAAGTTTTATTTCCAATATGAAAACTATCAAATCATTTTACTCAAAGCCAAGGTAATCAGAATCGATAAAATAATTGACCATATAACAAAGGAAATATCTGCTGTCAACTATGGTTGCACGTTTGACAAGCTTCCAAGCTACAATGAAGCTGTAATTACCAAATACCTGTATGACAGACAACTTAAGTTATATAAAGACAGATAGGAGCATTTATGAAGAAAACCGCAATAATATCTATTATACTAATCATGTTTATAAGCATTTTCAACATGTGTTACGCTGCAACAAACAAAGATATAAAAGCAAAGTTTACATTAAAAGATGTTGCAGGCACAAACTTCAAAGAAGTTACAATTACTCCGTATTATAACAATACAGATGATGATGGTGAGGAAGAAAAACTCTATAAAATATACCTACCCTCTGGTTATTTCATAGAAGGAACAAGTGCTTCATATGTAGTCGACCGAGATGGAGAATATCCATTTACAGTTTATGACGGAAGCTTAAAAAAAACATTTATCTATAAAGCAAATTTAGATAACACCGAAAAAACTGATGAAACTGATGAAAATACTAAAGACGATGAAGAAATAAATTTTGATTATAAGTTGATGTATGATTATGAAAAAAAACAGATAATCTTTAACATGAATCTAGATAAACTTAGAACAGTTAAAACTCCTGGAAATACATCTGTAACAAATGAGGTCAATTATTATATCAATAATCTTGTAAATAATGTTCCCTATGACCTCTCAATTGAAATAGATGATTATTCTTACAATTATAAGATTATTAAATCTGGCGAATTTTATCTTTTAATATCAATTTCTAATGTTAATTATAATGATTACAGTACCATTGTGGGATATTTCGGATATAACTTCAGTACAAATCAAGAGTATACTGCTATTCCGGCGAAAGATATCTATGATGATAACGGAAATTATGAAGTTTTGATAAAATCGAATACTTCACAAAATATTTTTAATTTTAACATTACCGGAATTGACTACAGAAGACCTTCAGTCGATATTGAGCTTCTTGATGACAATACCTTTAATCTTGAAATTGAAGATGATTTTGAACTTGATTACATAATAACTTTTGATGGAAAATATCAAAAATGTGATTCTAAAAATGAATACACTTATAATCATAAAACAGAAATTACTTATACCGGAGAATACATCTTTTCTATAGTTGACAAAAAAGGAAACAGAACTATTGAAACAATTCAAATAAAATCAAAAAGAAAACCGAGGCCACATTCGATTGATTTAGAGGTTCACGACTCAGATTATGATGAAGATATATTTGAAAATATAGGATTAGAGTATGAAAAGCAAGATGATGAAATTAAAATTTTCAAAAACATCCTCCCTGCTTACATGAATGGTAAAAACCCTGAGTATTTTAATCCAGATGCTCCTATCTCCAGGGCAGAAATGGTTACAATTTTCTGCAGATTAAATGATTTGCCTTATGACAAAAGTGCATATTTAAAATCAAAATTCACTGATTTAGACAATCATTGGGCAAGAGATTATGTATCAATGGGAAGCAGCAAGAAATATGTTTCAGGATACAAAGACAAGACATTCAAGCCTGACAATAATGTTACTAGAGCTGAATTCTGTCAAATGCTTACAAAAATCAGCTCTTATAAATCATTGTTGAATGCCATTCCTGCTTCAAACAACATTGTATACACAGATATTTATGGTCATTGGGCAGAATCAGAAATAATTAAAATTGCAGGACGAAGCTTAGTAACAACTGATACACCCCTCTTTTATCCAGATAAACCTATTACAAGAAGCGAGGTTGTACATGCAATAAATATGCTATATGGTTTTAATCCATCATATTTGGAATTGGGTTTTACAAACTCATTATATAAAAAGTATTACAATTTCCAAGATATTGATAAACATAAGTATTACAATGACATTATAATTTCTGTAGTAGGAATGTACCGAGAAAAAATAAATTAATCAGGAGGTTGTATGATAGTAAATTATATGGAGGAAATAGTTAGAGATTATCTGAAGAATATTTTAAAAACTGATCCAATGTATACTGATATATGCAAGTGTGAACATTGTCTCGATGATATTATGGCAAAAGCATTGAATAATCTCAAGCCATACTACATTACTACAAAAAAGGGAGAAATATTTGCCGAATATTCTTCTCTTGAAACTCAACATCACGCTGAAGTTATTTTAGAAGTTGTAAAGGCAATCGAATTTGTATCCAAAAAACCTAATCATCAATAATCAACAGAAACAAAATGGGCCGATATTTCGGTCCATTTTTGTTTAGATTACCTTTAAGCTTTTACTAAATGATTTAATAGTTAAGTTTCCGGTGACGCTGTCAAAAATTATTGTACGCCCATAGTTTTCTCCAACGTCCTCTGCAAATAACTTTA
>JAQSYS010000306.1 GCA_029256005.1 Sedimentibacter sp. | reverse complement strand
TGTTTCTCTGGTACAAATGTCGGAGCCTCTGTCATCAAACATGTTGCGCTTTGAGTTTTAGGGAATGCTATTACGTCTCTTATATTGTCACTACCAGTCATGAGCATCATGAATCGGTCTAATCCAAATGCTATTCCTCCATGAGGCGGAACTCCGTATTTAAAAGCTTCAAGCAAGAATCCGAATTTATCATTTGCTTCTTCATCAGTGAATCCTAATGCTCTGAACATTCTGTTTTGAAGATTTCTGTTTGTGATACGTATACTTCCTCCACCGATTTCATCTCCGTTTATTACTATGTCATAAGCTTTAGCACGACATTCTCCTGGATTAGATTCAATTTTATCAATATCTTCATCAACCGGCGAAGTAAACGGATGGTGTTTTGCTACGTATCTGTTTTCTTCTTCATCATATTCAAACAATGGAAATTCAGTTATCCATACCAATTCAAATTTATTTTCATCAATTAAGTTTTTCTCATGTGCAATTTCTATTCTTAAAGCACCAAGAGCTGTGTTTACAACTGAATCCTTGTCAGCTATAATAAATACAATATCTTTTTCTTTCAAATTAAGAATTGATATTAATTGATTTTTTTCTTGATCTGATAAGAATTTAGCTATCGGAGAATCAATTTCATTGTTTTCGTATTTTAACCATGCCAAGCCTTTAGCTCCGTAAGTCTTTACAAATTTTTCAAGTTTGGAAATACCTTTTTTAGAAAAATCATCGGCTGAACCATCTATTTTAACGCATTTTATCAGACCCTTAGAATCGTATGTGGTTTTAAATGCATTAAATTCTGAATCTTTAAATAACTCTGTTATATTTGTAAGTTCGTAACCGAAACGTAAATCCGGCTTGTCACATCCATACTTATCCATTGATTCCTGGTATGACATACGTTTGATAGGTAGCTCTATATCAATATTTTTGATTTCTTTGAATATTCTTTGTATTAGTCTTTCATTTAATGCAATAACATCTTCAACATCCACAAAAGACATCTCCATATCAACCTGAGTAAATTCAGGCTGTCTATTTGCTCTTAAGTCTTCATCTCTGAAGCATCGTACGATTTGATAGTATCTGTTCATGCCGGATACCATCAATAACTGTTTAAACAGCTGTGGTGACTGAGGCAATGCATAGAATTTTCCTGGATTTACTCTGCTTGGAACTAAATAATCTCTAGCTCCTTCCGGTGTTGGTTTACCTAAAAATGGGGTTTCAATTTCATTGAAATTATTTTCATACAAAAAATCTCTGATTACCTTTGATGTCTTGCTTCTGAGCAAAAGATTTTTCTGCATTTGAGGTTTTCTCAAATCAAGGAATCTGTATTTCAAACGCATTTGTTCAGATACATCATCATTGTCCTTTATATAAATTGGAGGTGTTTCAGATGTGTCTAGTATTTTAAGTTCATCGATGTATACTTCGATTTCACCTGTTGCCATTTCCAAATTTTTAGACTGTCTTTCCAAAACCTTACCTCTGACAGCAATGACAAATTCACTTCTTAAACTTTCTGCTTTTTCAAATGCTTCTTTGTTTACTTCTGTGTCAAACACTATTTGAATTAAGCCAGTAATGTCTCTTAAGTCAGCAAATATAAGTCCTCCAAGGCTTCTTCTCTTTTGTACCCAACCCATGAGAACAACCTCTTTGCCTATATCAGTTTTGCTTAATTCTCCGCACATATTAGTTCTTCTTAAACTACCCATCGTCTCCATAATATCCTCCATTGAAATTATATACAATATATTTAAGAGTTCAAGTACAAATGTACTTGAAACCTTGTTTTAAAAATAAAAATAACTCATCCCTATTAGGGACGAGTATAACCCGCGTTGCCACCCTAGTTGGACTACTAGTAGTCCCTCTCAATTGTGTTTGCACTTTTAGAGGTGTCATTCATCATAAGTTAATAACAGTTTCCACCACCCCTGTCTCTCTATGATTAATACAATATGATTACTCTTCCTCAGCAAATTTATATAGATTAAAATTAACATAATGTTTTTTGTTTGTCAATATATTTTTGAACCATTTTAAACAACAAAAATAAGGAATTGTGCTCTGCACAATTCCAACCTTATCTGTTCATTGTTCAATTTTCATCGTTCATTATTCATTGCACATTGCGCTCTGAACTTGCCCCTGTCAGATCATCTAAAGTTTTAAAGATGTATCCTTCAGACTTATACTTAGTTAACAATTCGTCCAATACTTCTGAATTTGTTTTTGATGTACTGTGCAACAATAGCACTGCTCCGGGATGGATTCTTGGAACCAACTTCTTAAGCGCCTGTTCTTTAGTTGGCTGTTTATCATTGTACCAATCAACATATGCAAGACTCCAGAATATTGTTTTATATCCCAAATCATTAGCCATTATTAAATTGTTTTCATTAAATTTGCCTTGAGGAGGTCTGTAATATTTTTGCATCTCTATGCCTGTAGTTTGCTTAAAAAGCTCTTCTAACGATGTTAATTCTTTCTTAAATGATTCTACATCTGATATTTTGGTCATGTCTGGATGATTGTAGGTATGATTACCAACAATATGTCCTTCTTCAATCATTCTTTTAACAAGTTCAGGTTCTTCCTCAATATAATGTCCGACTAAAAAAAATGCTGCTTTAACATCATGTTTTTTAAGAGTGTCAAGAATATTAGCAGTATATCCATTTTCAAATCCTGCATCAAAGGTTAAATATATTACCTTGTCATCATCCCCGCCAACATAATAAGCATTATATTCTTTCAAGGCTCTAGATGTAACATTTCCTATAGGAGCTCTGCCGTTTTCCTTGAAGCTTAATCCCCAGTTTGTAATTTCAGTTGATACAGTAACTGAAAAATTAAACATAGCTTCATAAATAAACAGACTTGCAAATAATAAAACGACACATCCCAATATTATTCCAATACTCTTTTTCCTTATATAAATTATCATATACTTCACCCCTTAATTTATATATATAACCAAACTTGTACAATATGTCTTAAAAATTTATTAATAATTGTTA
>JAQSYS010000305.1 GCA_029256005.1 Sedimentibacter sp. | reverse complement strand
TCAGCGAATATATATGGAGTGTTATCCTCTTTTTTTGGAAGGTCAATATACATGCTGTTTATTTTTACTTTTATTGATGATGCAGTAGTTTCTTCCTTTTTTTTAATAGGTTCAAAATGCTGGTTATTTTTGTTATCTTGTTCAGTTTTTAATTTTTTTTCATCAGTTAGAACATCGATTACCATACCATCATAAACTAAAAAATCCATATCTACCATATTGCCATTGACAAAACTTGTATTACTTTTTTCGTTTATATTATATAGCTTGTACAAATCTCTTATGGTGTTAATTTGTATAGCTTCAATTAAATCTGAATTTCCAATTATGTAATCTTCTTTAACTTCAACATTATTGACATAGAATTTTGTTGAAAGTCCGGTTTTTAATTTATTAAAATAAACATATCCTGTATTTTTGCTTTGTATTATGTCTGAAATCCTAATAACAGGAGTTGTTCCATTAACAGCAGGAATAATTTCTATTGCATCGCCTGGCTTTATTGTAGCTTCTATATTGGTAACACATGAGTTAACAATTATTTGAGAAGGTGTTGAGAATTCTCCAGCATAGTAATGTGGCTTGCCGTTTATAGTAAATCTTAAGCTTTTGCCGGAAAAACCAATCAGTTTTTTTGTATCAAAGCCTGACATTAATATTGCATCCATTACTTTCATCTGTCTTATTCCGTAAAGTCGTATCTTTTTATTGTTAACAGTAACGCTGAAAAAATCATAATTTTTATTAAGTACTACTGAATATGCAATACCCAAAGGAGTTATAAGTTCAGGTCCATAATTGCTTAAGGTAGTCAAGTCGACACTTCTTAAACTTTTTTTATCAGTTAATGCAATTCTTGATTGAGGGATATTTAACAATTCCGATAAAAATTCTCTCAAATAAGGTGTCTTGCTACCTCCTCCCGCCAAGAATACCGCTGCAGGAGCTTCTTTATTCATTTTGGTTATTTTTGCACAGATATCAGCACATAAATCATACACTGTAGTCTTGATAGATTCTAAAATTTCTTGTCTGTTTATTTCTTGAGTTAATCCCAATATGTCAGTTATGGAAATGTATTCAATTTGTTTGCTTAATTCAGCCTTTATTTCTTCTGCAGTGTTAAAATCAACCAGATAATTTTTCATTATGCATTCGGTTATTTCATCTCCTGCAATTGTTGCCATATCATAACCAACAACAGTTCCACCTTTAGAAATGGCAATATCAGAAGTTCCGGCTCCTATGTCAACTAGTGCAAGATTTAACATCCTTAAATCTGGAGGTATAATCAAGTCCATTGCAGCTATAGGCTCTAATGTTAAATTACAGACTTCAAGGTTATTATCATCCATGCATGAATAGAGTCCTTCAATAACAGTGTGAGGCAAGAATGCTGCTATAATTTCAACTGTAATTTTGTTTCCCCTATGACCATCTAATTTTGATATACTTCTTCCATCTAGAGTATACTCAAGCACACTGTATCCTACGCAGTAAAATAAGTCATTCAATGAGTTGTCTGTAAATATGTCCTGTGCAAGTTGAAGTGCTTCTAATTCCACTGCTTTTATATAATCATCAGTTAGGGGAACTCTAAAATCGGTATCCTTTTTCAGAACAATTCGTTCTGTTCTTAAGGCTCTTCCGGCAGCAGCTATACTTACCCTTTCCAACTTTATATCAAGATTACTTTCAAGTTGACTTTTTACTAGACCTATAACCCTGCTTACCTCTGCAATGTCTTCTATCTGGCCATCGACCATGGATCTTTGTTTGTGAAATGAGTATTTAATATCTTTTACTTTTAAAACTCCGCTTGCATTCTCACATACAACTCCAACTATAGAACGGGTACCAATATCTAAAGCAAAAATTAAATCATTCATATTTAACCTCGTCTTTTGGAAGTTTGAAATTCAAAAAGTAAACATAAATGTCAACTATTGAGCTGAAAAGCTCTTCAGGTATTTCACTTCCTATATCGAGTTGTGATAATAAAACTGATAACGAGTCATCCTTGTACACAGGAATACCGCTTTCTTCCGCTATTTCAACTACTTTATCTGCAATAAAGCCCGAGCCAGAAGCAATTACCACAGGTGCTTTGTTTTTGTTGGTATCATATTTAAGAGCAACCGCTCGTTTAGTATTTTCTTTATATTGTGACATCTACGCTGCTTTTCCTTTCAGTAAGATTTGAGAAAATCTCATTAAACCTTCTTTTTTTGACACTTTCTTGAACGCTTAAATTACTTACACTCAAGTTATTTTTGCTTAACAGATTGCTTAGATCATTTTTTATTTTTTCAATGTTATTAGATAAAGTACTAGGAACATAAATATCAAGCGACAGCTTGGATTCTTTTAAAATTACTGTTGTTTCAAAGTAACCCATATTTTGTATGTCAAAAGTTAAAAATACTTTATATGTTTGTATATATTCATTTTTTTTCTTCTTATCTGCACTCTCTTCATATTCCTTGCCAATCCAAAGTTCAGAGAACATAAACATTCCGTTGTAATTCAAAGGCAAAAACATATGAGTAAGGGGTATGTGTACATTTTGACTAAACAAAATTGATTCGGTCATTTCTTCCATCAAGGCTTTATTCACTAAGTTATCACTGTTTTTTACACCTGATTCAAGAAGCTTTAAAAATGAATCTACAGAATTATTTTTAACATTGGATGATTCTTCATAGGTTTTTATCAAGGATAATTTCAATGTTTCCATATCTTTATCATTAACATCAAAATTATATCTGACAAATTCTAATAAATTTTCCAAGTTATTTGAAAAATTATCCTTAGTTGCAGCTTCCAATCTAACCATATTATGCACAAGAACTGAAACATAATCTTTTACTGGACCGAAATCATTCATTTTAGATATGTATCTGCCTACAAAAGGTATAATTTCATCTTTTAATATACCTAGATTAAGATCTAAGCCTTTTGTATTATCTAAGACTAATTTGCCGGTCATTTCATTAAAAGAGTTTTTTAATAGTTCTGGTAAGTTTTGTTCTATATTTTTAAGTGC
>JAQSYS010000304.1 GCA_029256005.1 Sedimentibacter sp. | reverse complement strand
GCCATTAACGTCCACCGCAGTAGTGGTGACAAGAACAGTGGATGTAGTGGTGCCGGTCCATGTAGTAAGAGTGGTTTCTGGATCTAATACTGCAATATCTGTAGTCAAGAATAACTGTGCAGCATTATCCAAGGTGGGGTAAACAAGAGTGGTTGTGAGGATGGAAGAACCGGTGTATGCATATGTATGCGTTGCAGGGGGTAGATTTGGAAGCTGCACATAATAGTAAAAAGTTTCGACAGGTACGCCGTTCGAATCAACAAAAGGTGTTATCATCATACCTGTTTCTGTATCGGTGATACCAACATAATAAGTCAGTATTTGTGGCATTAACACTGCAATGTCGGTAGTGGTGATGCTGTTGCCAGCGCTATCAGTGGTAGCGTAAACAAGAGTAGAAGTGATGGTGGAAGATCCAGCATATTCATAAGTATTTGAAGGAGTAGGTCCAGTTGGTGTTGCTGCATTAGGATATGGAACTTCATAAAAATTGTACCAACTTGTAATAGGTACGCCGTTCGGGTCAATTATAGTTCCTTGCATGTAGCCAGTGTACGTTCCCAGGATATCTCCATAATAAGTAAATGTTATTGGTTCTAACACTGCAATATCGGTGGTGGTGAAGCTGTGGCCAGCGCTATCAGTGGTAGCATAAACAAGAGTGGAAGTGATGGTGGAAGATCCAGTGTATAGATAGGTGTCTGATGGAATATCAGTTAAACCTCTAGCCTCGATTGTGGGAAATTGGACGGTTCTAGTCGTGAGAGTAGAAGGAATGTAAGCATAAGAATTTGACGCATTAGTCTTAATGACATTGAAAGTAGAATCCGTTGCAGAATTATCATGAAAAATAGTTGAAGCAGAGTATAAGTTAGTTGCGCTTATTTCATCACAATTAGCAATATCCTTTGTATCAAAATTAAGAATAGTATCGCTAAAATCCGTCATAATTTTACCAGATGGCGTAACAATATTAAAATTCAAAGAAGCACCTAAAACATAATTGATATATTCAATCTTCATTGGATACATTACATTTTTATCAAGGTAAACATAGGAGGAGTAAGTACCATTAGATCTAACGCCTAAAAGAATATCGTTTTCCGAAGTTTTGATAGAACTTTGAGTGCAACAATCAAAAGCAGCATTGGATCCTAACCAGAACCAAATACCATCATCAACATCTTTAACTAAAATTTGATAAACACCAGATTCAGGAGCTGTTTCAAAACAAAATGAAAATATAAACAAAATAAAAAATTAATGTTAGTATTTTATTCATGATAAAATATGTAGGAAAATAAAATAATCATATGAAATATATATTCACATACCAATAAAATAACCAGTAAGTTCTAAAGCAGTGTCTCTTAGATTAATACTTTGGAGACCATAAAGAGAAACATTAGTGGCAGAAGGAACGGAAAAAGTAAAATTTGGATCAGTAACACCAGTTGCTGATGCAGAAAGTCCGTAATCAGTGATAGAATTTGCAATCCAATTGTTATCATTAAAATTGATTAAATCAGTTAATGAGTAACTGTAAAAATTTGCATTAAACCCAATAGATGATGATGCAATAGCTGCAGTGCAACCAACAGCATCCGAAGATATACCAGTAATATCCGCAGCCAGAGTTAAGCTAGCAGCAGACAAAATAAACGGTATCAAGTTAAATAAACCAGATAACATTTAATGAAAATAAGTTTGTTTGTTTGTGAGCATACAAAAAAGCAGAACCTCAAAAGAATCTTTTATAAATTGAATTGAATTAATTTATTAAAGAAGTACAAGTTTGCTGAGGAATGAAATAGTATATATACAGTTACCTTAAAAAGAAATTAACTCACAGAAAGAATAACGCCAAAAAATTGTATGTTAATATATCATTAGAAATTAGCAATGTTGTGAAGCAACGTACTTGATGTTTTGAATCTGTCATGAGATACTAAAATTGTTCAATATTTTTTAAAAGTATAATTAAACATAGACAAGCACTTAGGTAATTCTGATAAGAAAAATCCGCTATAAAGGGAGATTCACGCTGGTTTGCGGTATAAGTAAACTATTCATGCATAATAAATAAAAGCTTATTTGAAGTTGTACCATAACTATTTTTTTAACAATGCATATATAATAATATAGTAATATATTCATGCAAACTTCTATTTTTTATTTATCCAAATATCAAGTAAACAACATTAGGAGCTAAAAAGACGCAAATAAAATCGTAAGACAAGTCTGCAAATATACATTTTTGGTGGAAGTCGATGGTCTAGATTTTAAAACATATATATGCATGAAGATATATGCACATCAATTTAATATTTCTCGGATTATGGAGGAACAATAAACAACCGTTAAAAAAGTTTGGGGTTCCTCAGACCAGATAGATTTGTCTGTTTTGAATAAAACATATCTCGCTGAACTAATCTAAATCACTGTTTCTTGAGTTATTGTTTGATTTTAATCTATTTAAATCAAATACTTGAACTTTTGTTTTTGTAAATTATGAAGAATTCAAGATGCTGATAGAATACTTCGCATAGAAATGCGTGGTTTTAAAAAAAAACCTCGAAATAAAAAGTATATAGGAAAAAATATTTCCTCGGGAATAAATTAAAAATTTTAGCTTTATTTGGAAATATTTTTTAATAGTAAATTGCTAAATTATTTGTGCTTAGGTAAATCTTAATAGTCACTATTCACGGCTTGAACCATTAAGTATTTTTAATAAAATCTAGTTTAAACATTATTGGTTACTACTCGATTTGTAGTAGTAAATGTAGATAAACAATACTTATTATTATTGATTAATTATAAAATGGTAAGATTATTTTACAAGCTAGTAATTCAAAAGATAATAATAGATAAAGTAAATGATTGTAATCCTTTTCTTCTTTAACTTAACGCTTCGTCCGTATTCGCATTTCGAGTCTTACTTGTGTAATAAAATAAAATAAAATAAAATAAAATAAAATAAAATAAAATAAAATAAAATAAAATAAAATAAAATAAAATAAAATAAAATAAAATAAAATAAAATA
>JAQSYS010000303.1 GCA_029256005.1 Sedimentibacter sp. | reverse complement strand
TGCAGATAATATGATTGATAATATGGTACATATTATTATAGACTGCCTTAATGTTTTGTTTGCTTCCTCTCTGTTTCCTTCACCTCTTCTTCGAGCGACTACTGCAGTTACTCCAATGTTAAGAGAAAAAATAACAGCAAGCAATATAAATCTTGGCTGTGTTGTTATCCCAACAGCAGAAATTGCTACAGCTCCCAACCCTCCAACCATTATCAGGTCAGCGGATGATATAAGTTGAACCAATACTGCTTCTAAAGCCGATGGCCATGCTACACCTATTGCACTCTTGTAAACCTCTCTGTCAGAAGGAATTTCGCCAACAATATCTACGTTTGAAATCATATGTTTGTTGGAATAAATCCTTTCAATTAAACCTGTCATTTTCCCCTCCTTATCTTAGTCACATTAAATATAGTACCTCTTTTAATTATATAATTCAATACTAAAAAGGTTACTTTGTATTTTTTGTCTAAAATTTAGGATAACAGAAATGCAAAAAACTGCCTAACACTGTTAAGCAGTTAATTCAACTGAAAAATTACTTTTTTACATATATTTTTTTTCCATATTTTCAAGGATGTCGATGAAATATTTTTGTGTGCCGTTCTTTTCAGCTTCTTTTTCAAATTCCTCTGTCTTTAAATTTATTTCTTCAATTACTTCCTTAGGAAGATTTGTTTCTCCAAAACTATATACTGCATCATTTTCTTTGCTTATATGTCTTTTTAGCAAATTGGTATAGCCTATTGCATTACTTATTACATCAAGCTTGCTTTCTTCATCACCATCTTTAACCCTCTGCAATGCAGCAGTTAAGTCACTCATGTATAATCTGCCAAAATCATGCTCTACAAGCATACCATGAGTTATTAAGTTTTCCCCCAACTTACCTAACTTGGTCTGCATTTCTTTAAATAAAAACTTTTCTTCCTTACCATGGTGATGAGCATCTGCATATTGGCGAATGAACTCAATCATTTTATTAAAATCTTCATAGTTAATTTCTTCGCCCTTCATTACCTTAAAGGATGCTTTTCTAACAACCTTCAGCATGCGCAATATATATTCGTGTTCCATTACCATTATTTCAACACTGTTCATAATTAACCCCTCGAAATTTTATATGTTGTATCATCCATTTTTTCATATTTTATATTTGCAGTGCTTAACAAACCTAGAATAAATTCATCCCTTAGTGAGTAATAAATGCTTACATCACCCTTTGCAGTATCCCAATATTTGCTGTGAACACATTCGTATCTCTTCCACACAGCTTCCCTGTCATTTTGAGTCACTACAGCATTTACATGATCGCATGGCATTCCATCCAATAAAGTATCATTAACTGCTTTAAATGCTTCTTCTATGGTTGATTCATTGCTTAATGTCGAATATTTAGCACCATTATTTCTAAAAATAGTTTTTATTTCTTCAACTTTTTCAGGACTTTTGTTCAATATTTCTGTTACTGCAATAGCAAGCTTGTATTCAACCATTGAAATTTGGTTTTGTAGCCATCCATGTATGTTTCCCACATCTATTACTTCATCCAATGGTTTCAAATCACCGTCGCCATACTTCTCATAAAGATTTTCCCTTAAATTTAATCCTGTATTTTCAGATAAATTTAAAATATCTTCCACTATATTATTTTGAATTTTAATTTTATTATACAGCCAAAAGTGTATTGGCCCTAAAAATGCGCTCATATTACCTCCATTTATAAATTGAGCATGGACTAATCCATGCTCATTAATTTTGTACTATTTCTCTTCAGACTTCAAATGATTATTCAACTGTTTAAGCAATTCATCAACATTAAAACCATGAACCATCGCTGCATCTTCAATTGATTCCATCTGAGATGAAGGGCAACCTAAGCAATGCATTCCTGCATTCATTAAAATTTCAGCCAATCCACGATCCATTTGCAATATTTCACCTATATACATGTCTTTTGTTATTTCTTTTGACATAATTACCTCCTATATATTCTACTTGTTATTATTACTATTTGATTAAAATAAATACATTACTTATGCAGTTGCAGTAGCATCACCTAAAAATATTTTTAAGTCGTCTTCAACTGTTCCGATTCCGGCAATACCAAAGTTCTCAACCAATACGTTCACAACATTTGGTGATAAGAATGCTGGCAATGTTGGTCCTAAATGAATGTTTTTAACTCCTAAATAAAGAAGTGATAACAATACTATAACCGCTTTTTGTTCATACCATGCAATATTAAATGCCAAAGGTAATTCATTAATATCTTGTAATTCAAATACTTCTTTTAACTTAAGTGCTATTAAAGCTAATGAGTATGAGTCGTTACACTGACCAGCATCCAGTACTCTTGGAATTCCGCCGATGTCACCTAACTCTAATTTGTTATATTTATATTTTGCACATCCTGCTGTTAATATAACAGTATCTTTTGGTAATGCTGCTGCAAAATCTGTGTAGTAATTTCTTGATTTAGCTCTTCCATCACAACCAGCCATTACAAAGAATTTTTTAATAGCTCCTGATTTAACTGCATCAACAACCTTGTCAGCTAAAGCAAATACTTGTTCATGTGCGAATCCGCCAATAATTGAACCTGTTTCTATTTCAGTAGGTGCAACACATTTCTTAGCTAATTCAATTATTTTTGAGAAGTCTTTTTGTGCTCCCACTGTTCCTGCAATGTGCTTGCATCCAGGATATCCAGCTGAACCTGTTGTAAACAATCTGTCTTTGTAGCTGTCTTTAGGTGGAACTATACAATTTGTTGTCATTAATATTGGTCCGTTAAATGATTCAAATTCTTCTTTCTGTTTCCACCAAGCATTTCCATAGTTACCTACTAAATGTTTGTATTTCTTTAAATGTGGATAGTAGTGAGCAGGAAGCATTTCTGAGTGAGTATATACATCTACTCCTGTTCCTTCTGTTTGTTTTAATAGTTGTTCTAAATCTCCTAAATCATGACCTGAAATTAATATACCAGGATTCTTTCCTACACCTATATTAACTTTTGTAATTTCAGGATTACCGTAAGTTGTAGTATT
>JAQSYS010000302.1 GCA_029256005.1 Sedimentibacter sp. | reverse complement strand
TCAAAGACCTATGACACCACCTGGTACACCAGCTCCAACTACTCCAGGTACTCAAAGACCTATGACACCACCTGGTACACCAGCTCCAACTACTCCAGGCACACAAAGACCAACTACACCGCCTCAGAGTGGTATGCCAACAATGCCAGGAATGCCGTCTTCACCAGCTATGCCATCTATGCCAGGAATGCCTCCAAGCGGTATGCCTCAAATGACTTGTGAGCAGCTTATGGAAATGATGAGACGAATGAATTGCAATATGAATAATAGCAATACAAACAACAATAATGGAGCTAACAACACACAAAACAGAACCGTAAGGTAAACTCAAATTCTAATATAATATTCAAATGTAAAACATTTGAATATTATATTTTTTGCATCATAATAAAAGTCGAAATATATCATATTTTATATATTTCCTAAAAAATAAATGAATATTTCTTAATGTTCCAATTATTTAATAAAGTGTACATACAGTTTTTTTATCCAATCAGCATATAATGTATAACTCTGGGGGTGGTTTTATTGATAGAAAATGTATTGCAGCTGTTATTTCCATTGTCAATTTTTATTTTTGGTTACATCACCAATGGAAGTTCATTTCCTCAGCCTTTAGACAAAGAAGAAGAAGCTGAGCTAATAACAAAATCAAAAGAAGGTGATTTGGAAGCAAGAAACATGCTTATTGAACGAAATCTAAGGCTTGTTGCTCATGTAATTAAAAAGTACAAGACAGTGGGAATTGACCAGGAAGATTTGATTTCAATAGGAACAATTGGTTTAATAAAAGCAGTTTCCACATTTGATAATTCGAAAGGCATACGTCTAGCTACATATGCGGCTAAGTGCATAGACAATGAAGTACTTATGACAATTAGAAGCGATAAAAAACTAAAAAAGGAAATTTCCCTTCAAGGTCCATTGGGAACTGATAAGGAAGGTAATAATATATATCTTATAGACATTATCAAATATGAAGGAGAAGAAATTGTTGGCAGACTTGATAAGGAAGAAAAAATAAAAGCTCTAGATACTATTCTAGATAAAACTCTTCAAAAAAGAGAAAAAACAATAATTGAAATGCGCTATGGTATCAGAAACAATGAGCATAAGACACAAAGAGAGATAGCAAAGCTTTTAGGAATCTCACGCTCATATGTATCAAGAATTGAAAAAAAAGCTTTAAAGAAGCTTTATGATGCCCTTGTGTCAAATGTGGGCAATTAATCTTACATATGTTTAAAAAATTTACTTATAAAAAAATGGAAATATGCAATGCTATTTCCATTTTTAAATTATTCTTCAACCTTTTTTCTTAAAATATAATAAGGTTCCACATTTTCAGGTATTTCTAATTTAACAATCATCTGTGCATGAGGCGCTGAATCAATTTTATTTCCTTTTTCATCATGCATATTTTTTGCAACTACTTCAAAATGCCTTCCTTTAGGACCAAAGCATTCTAACACATCACCTTCAGAAAACTTGTTTCTTTGTTCAACAATAGCTGATTTTGTATCTTTATCATAGGATTTTATTATTCCTACTACGTCGTATGTCCTAATATAGCTGCTGGAAGTGTAAAGCTGTCCATCCTTATAAGGGTTACCAAAGAAAAAACCATATGAAAAATCTCGATGTGATGATTTTTCTACTTCTTCTTTCCAATACTTTGTGTTTCTTTCCTCTTCTGGCTTTTCTAACTCATCAAGGGCATTTCTGTATGAACGAACAGCAATTGCAGTGTAGTACTCACTTTTGTTTCTTCCTTCAATTTTTAAGGCTTTAATTCCTAAATCTTTGAACTTCTGCAAATGTTCAACCATACACATATCCTTTGAATTCATGATGAAAGTTCCTTCATCATTTTCTTCTATTGGATAATATTCTCCGGGTCTCTTTTCTTCAACTAAATTGTATTTCCATCTGCATGCTTGAGCACAATCGCCCTTATTTGAAAACCTTCCTGTCATAAAGCTTGATAATAAGCATCTACCAGAATATGAAATGCACATTGCTCCATGGACGAATGTTTCAAATTCCAAATCTTTAGGTGATTTTTTAACTATTTCTTCAATTTCTGGGAAAGAAAGTTCACGTGCAAGTACAATACGATTAACACCTTGTTTATACCAGAAATTTGCAGTATGATAATTTGTTGTGTTTGCTTGTGTTGACAAATGAATTCTCATATCAGGAATTGTCTGCTTTATTATATTTATTACACCCGGGTCTGCTGCAATAATTGCATCTGCTCCGATTTTATATAGGTATTTTAAATATTCTTCTATTCCTTTTAAATCTTCATTGTGTGGCACTATATTAACGGTAATGTTTGACTTTCTGCCATGTTTGTGACAGTACTCAATACCCTGTTCTAAATCCTTGTTTGTAAAATTTTTGCCTCCTGCTCTCATTCCCATTGATTTTCCGGCAAAATAAACTTCATCTGCACCATACTCAACTGCCATGATCAATTTATCCAGATTTCCTGCAGGTGCCAATAGCTTTGGTAACATAATTTCTCCTTTTTATCTGATTAAAGTAACTGCTAATCCGTCCCCCAATGGGAGAACAGATGTTATGAATCTATCATCATTTGAAATATATTCTAAATAACTTCTAAGATTTCTTACTAATGTTTTCTTCCTTCTCACTACTAATTCATCTGTTGCAATCATGCCCTGGTAAAGTACGTTGTCAGAAAGTATAATACCTCCAGACTTCATCTTAAGAAAGCACTTGTCAAAAAAAGTCTTATAGTAGCTTTTTGCTGCATCAATAAATGCAATATCAAATGTACCTTCAATTTTATCTAGATTTTCTGAAGCATCTCCGAAATAAACCTCAATATTGTTTTCCAATTTGAAATCTTTAATATTATTTAATGCCTCTTGATAAAACTTTTCGCTTCTTTCCATAGTCACAACCTTGCCTTGATTGTTCATGACATGACTCATGAATATAGAAGAGTAACCAACATTGGTACCCACTTCAATAATACTTTTTGCATTTAATTGATTTATTACAAGTTTTATAAACTGACCTACTTCCTTGTG
>JAQSYS010000017.1 GCA_029256005.1 Sedimentibacter sp. | reverse complement strand
TCTGTTCATAGCAATAGATGTTATGGCATGAATATTTGCTATTAGGGCATTTTCCGGCCATGTTGGATACAACTCACTTGAAGCAACATTTTTTATATAATCAATATATGGCACATTAACATTTTCTGCCACGTCATCAGGAGCGCCCAAATGAACTGTTATTTCAGTAGGTACAGCTACAACGGGAATTCTGGGACCAAGAGTTATTTGCTGCATAGAACGAATAGCAGAATATTGTTGTTTATTTTGCTTGTTATTCACTCTTTGGGCTCCTTCCTTAAATAATTGAGCTTCCTAATTGTTTGCTTATAATCTTAATTATTATACAACTTGCAGGTTTCATTAATTTTATTTAGTATATTCCATGTTTGTCTGTCAACTATCCCGGTTACAGGAATGTTGCTGAACATTTGAAATTGTTTGACCGCAGCTTCAGTTTGCTCATCAAATATACCAGTCAGTTTAACATCTGGATAATTCTTGTATTTATTATGAAAATAGTTTAAAATTATCTGCAATATATATACGGTATAGCATTTATCACCCATTTTACATTGCTTTAAGTTTTGAGGGAAACAGAAAACACTACCAGGTGTGTTAATATTGTGTATAGCAATGCTATGTTCTTTTCTTATTGCATTCCATGTTTCATAATCAACTTTTCCTGTAATAGGAAGGTTGAATTTTCTTTGAAATAAACTTATTACATTCTGTGTTTGCTGGTCAAATATACCGGTTGGTATAATAGTTGGAATGTCAGGATTTTCTATGGCTATATCATTTAAATTAAGCTGTAATTCCAGGATTGGATTAGCAGCTTTCATAATATCTAATTTGCTTTTCATTTTAACCTCCTTAATGTAATTGTTGGAATTATTGACCTATTTCTGAGCCCGGAAATTGACCGACATTTCGAGTATTGCCGAATCTTAAGTTGCGGTAAATGAACACTATTCTGTTCCAGGTGTACTGGTCTATTACTCCTGTCTCATCTATACCGAAATACCTCTGAAATTCTCTGACTGCCTGTTCTGTACGAGGCCCGTAAATACCATCAGGATCCGTAGGAGAGATTCCTTCCAGTATTGAAGCAATATATGACAAATATTGTTGAATGAGGTATACTCCAGGACCCTCTGAGCCTTGTTGATAAACAACCCCCGGCCACAATAAGCTGGGAAGAGATATAGCTGAAGGAGGCAGTGTTTCCAATATGCCTACTACATTTTCGTACATTGAATTCCATGTTTGCTCATCAACAATGCCTGTAATTGGAAGCTGCATTGTTTGCTGAAACTCCATTATAGCTGTCCTTGTTTGTGTATCTAATATCCCGTTAATATCAACTGAAGGAATTGTATTATAATAAGCAGACAATACATTGAGAAAGTATTGTACTTCTTGAACTCTTGGAACAACTTCAGAAGAACCCGGCGTAGGAGTGAATTCAGGTATTTCGCTCAATATTACGCCTTGCGAAGTTAATTCTGCTAAGTCTGTTACAGCAGTATATATTCTTCTTATTGCATACCATGTCGCTTTGTCTATAATTCCTGATGTATCTATCCCAAATATTCTTTGAAATTCTTGAACAGCAGCTTGAGTTGCAGCATTAAATGTGCCATCAGGATTGGGGATTTTAGGAATGGCTGGGTAGTTTGTTGATATTGTATTTAAAGATATCTGCATAAGAAGTACATATGGATTATTATCACCTAATTGCAATGGTATTCCTGGATATGTTTCATATGCTTCAGCCAATGGTGTATCGGTTTGAATATTAATGTTTTGACCATAATAACGTTGAAGAATTTCATATGGAGTCAAACCTTGTTGTGCTAAGTCAACAGAACCCCATTGCAATAAACCTGGACATTGGGCGACACGGCCATCACAAAATTGGGCATAAAGTGGTTCTAACTGACCCTGTCTTACAATATAACTGTCAAACAGCTCATCAGCAACTTTTGATATAGAGTCAAAAATACCTCTGTTGTAAACAAATGACTGATCATATCTAGTGTCATTAGTTATGTCAAAATTATATCCTCTTGACCTGTACCATTCCGTAAAAACTCTGTTCAATGCTGTGGATGTTATTGCATACAAGTTAGCCCTCAGAGCACCTTCCGGCCATGTTGGATAAATCTCACTTGAAGCAACATTCTTTATATAATCAAGAAATGAAACTGTAACATTTTCTGCTGGTTCATCAGGTGCTCCTAAATGCACTGTTATGGCTGCTGGTATAACAACCTGTGTTAATCCTGGAATTTCTATACTCATATTAATCACCTCAATCATTTGAAATATCTATTGGACTTGGAGGAATTACAAAGGTCATTTCTGAACTTGCACCTCGGCCTACAGGTGCCGGAATAAGTTCAACCGTAAAATTTGTCGTAGTATTAGGAAATACACGAATATCAATAAGATTGAAATTATAATAATTTATTGCTTGAACCCTTAAATTGTAAGTGCTGAAATAATAATCAAAACTTTCCAAGGGATTAAAGCGGTCATAAATTACAGGCAATTCCAAAACAGGAACCTGACCGCTGTCATCTGTAACTACATGATATAATACATTTTCTTCTCCTGTTTCATCTGTCTCATAGACAGTAACAACTGCATCCTTTACAGGCAATGCACCTGATGCAGTAAACACACCTACTGATATGTATCCAACATCTTCCGGCACCTCTACTGGCAATGTGCCAGGTTCTGCAGGGAGAGCAGGAATATCACCGGGCGGCAGTTCATTATCAGGAATCTCATGAATTTGTTCTTGAGGAACTATTTCAGGAAGCTGTTCAATAGGTGCTTCTATTTGTGTAGTAGGTTCCTGCGGTATTTCTTGTGTTAGTACTGAAGCTGAATAAATATTTGTTGCAAGAATATTACGAGCTAAATATGGTCTTTTCGCATTAGTCTCATTATTTATTAAATATGAATCTGGTATAAACGGATTGCTTTTACTACGCAATGAATAATCACATCCTTCATTAAATTACATTACATTATATTTATTATATGCATATAATTTTAAATTGCTTACAAATTAATAAGTACTGAAAGTCTAGGTATTTTAACTAGTATATTTTTTTTATTTATAATATAATTAATAGAATGGAAAATAAGGATTAAACCCAAATGTATTTATTAAATAAGAAAATATATGGAGTGATATATGAAAACAACAAGAAAAATTTTATTAAAAAATGGAAATATAATCCATGAAGATGGAAAGCTTGAAAAAAATCAAAATATATATATTGATGGCAGTAAGATAAAGAGAATCTCCAATGAAATTGAAAGTGACTACTATGAAACGGTTGATTGCACAGATATGTACATAACACCAGGCTTTGTAAATCTTCATGCACATTCACCCATGAATATTATGAAAGGCATTGCTGAGGATATATCAATTGAAAGCTGGTTTAATGAAAAAATATTTCCATACGAAAGTAAGCTAGAAGCAGAGGATGTTTATTGGGGCACAGTCATTGCAGCACAGGAAATGATAAATAATGGAGTGACTGCATTTGCAGATCATTATTTCAGCCAGGAATCAGTGTATAAAGCAGTTGAAGACACAGGAATTAGAGGAGATATAGCACCTACAATATTTGGATTGGCACCTGATTATGAGCAACAACTAAAGGGTGCAGTTGACTTTATTGAAAAATATGAAGGTAAAAATTCAAGAATAAAACTACGAATGGGACCACATGCGCCATATACATGTCCTGGTGAAAAGTTAAAAGAAATAGTTAATTTAGCTAAAAAGCTTGGAGTAGGTATACATATTCATGTTTCTGAAACTCATGAGCAAGTTGAAGAAAGTCTAAAACTAACAGGAAAGACTCCAATTCAAATTCTTTGTGAAAGTGGAGGCTTTGATATTGATACTATTATTGCTCATGGCTTGTGGGTAACAAAGGAAGACATGAAATTTATTAATGAAAAAGCTTTTTTTGCATTCTGCCCAAAGACTTATATGAAATTAAGTATGGGAAACGGAAATATATATGAGCTGAAGAATGAAATAAATTATTCTTTCGGAACAGATGGAGCAGCAAGCTCTAACACTTTGAGTCCATTAGAGCAGGCGAGATTGTTTGCTTTAAACGGAAAATTCATTGGAGGCGACGCTACCGATTTTGATACCATTGAACTGTGGAAATCATTAATGAATGGACATAAAGCATTAAAGTTTAACACAGGTAAAATAGCTGAAGGTTATGAAGCTGATTTGCTTATTTGGGATTTAAACATGGTTAATACCTATCCTGTTTACAACCCACTTACTTCAATTATTTACAGCTCAGATTCAAACAATATTAAATATTCGATGGTCCAGGGAGAATTCCTTAAATATGACGGAAAGCTTAAAGCTGATATGCTTTCAATAATAAATAAGGTTGGTGAAATACAAAACAAGATTCTAGAAAGAGGAAAGGGAAAAAGTAAGGTAAACTATTAGAACAGAATACCATAACATTAAACTTGGGCATAGCTAAAACACTTAGATTAAAATTTCATATAATGGGTATTTATAAATTATAAAGATCTAGGAGGTTGTTATGAGAGTAATTATTATTGGAGCTGTTGCTGCAGGAACATCTGCTGCTACAGAAATTCGAAGAAACAACAAAGAAGCAGAAATTGTGATTTACGAAAAGGATACTTATGTTTCATATGCCGGCTGTGGAATGCCGTATTATATAAGCAATGAATTCAACGATTTTGGGGAATTGGTTCCAAGAAATCCAGTTTTTTTCAAAACAAAAAGCAATATAAACATAATGATTGAGCATGAAGTATTATCAATAGATCCATATAATAAATCAATTACGATAAAAAATATTTCCTCAAAAGAAGTGTTCCAGGATACATATGATAAGCTAGTTATTGCTACCGGAGCAACCTCAGGGGTTCCTGAGATAAAGGGAGCTGACAGAAAAAATGTATTTCTCTTAAGAAATATTAATGATATGAATAAAATTAAAGCTTTTATTGAAAGTGAATCTCCAAAAAAAGCTGCAATAATCGGTACTGGCTTCATAGGCATGGAAATGTGTGAAAGCTTTAAAAATCTTGGAATGGAAGTTAGTTTAATTGCTAGATCTTCAATAGCTAAGGGAATAGATAAGGATATGAATGTTCATATCGAGCAACATTTAAATAAAAAAGGAATAAATGTTTTTACAAATACACCAACTCAAGAAATTAATGAATTTGGTGTAGTCATAGGTGATGGCAGTACTGTGGAAGCAGATATAATATTGATAGCAGCAGGAATAAAACCAAATGTTGAACTCGCAAAAAGTATTGGAATTACTCTTGGTACTACTGGTGCAATAAAAGTAGATAAGTATATGCAAACTAATATAAAAGACATTTACAGCTGTGGTGATTGTATAGAAGTATATAACACCGTAACTAATAAGGTGGTATATAAACCACTGGGTTCTACAGCTAACAAAACTGGTACTATTGCAGGAAGCAATATATCGGGAAAAATCGAAGAATTCAGAGGTATACTGGGAACAGGAATATATAGAATTTTTGATATGACAGTAGGGCAGACAGGATTGTCAGAAGAAGAAGCTAAAAAGCAAGGTTATGATGTTGCTGCAACAATAGATCAAAAAACAAATAAACCTGAATATATGGGAGGAAGACCTATATTTATAAAAGTAGTAGCAGATAAAAAAACAGGCATGCTGTTAGGTGCTCAAGTAATTGGGTACGAAGGTGTAGATAAAAGATTAGATGTTCTTGTTACTGCGATTACATTAAAGGCAAAGGCAGAGGATTTGATGCATTTGGATCTAGCTTATTCACCTCCATATTCAATACCTAGAGATCCGGTTTATTATTCAGGAGCAAAATTGAAAGCAGTTCTGAAAAAGTAGTGGTAAATTAAATGAAATAAATATATGGAACAACTATGTTGTTCCATTTCTATATAAAAAATCAAGTTGTGCAATATAACGCATAGTATACAATTTATAAGAAATTAATATTGCAATAAATAAACAATATGTATATAATTAGTTAACAAATAATTGGAAGGTTAAAATGAATAATTTATTGATAAATATAAGCAGCACATTAAAAAAAACAAGAGCAGAAAAGGGACTGACGCTTGAAGAGACATCCTGCTTAACAGGGGTAAGCAAGGCCATGCTTGGACAAATCGAAAGGGCAGAATCCACTCCTACTATTTCAACATTGTGGAAGATTTCTACAGGACTTAAAATTTCTTTTTCAGAATTTTTGAATAACAGCCAAAACAGTAATCATGCATTGATGATTAATGAATTAGAACCTGTATATGAATCAGATGGCAAAATGATATTGTACAATGTATTTCCTTTTAATCCATTAACAGGCTTTGAATACTTTTATATAAAGCTTCTTCCGGGTGCTCACCATGTTTCTTCACCTCATAAATCTTCTACAGAGGAATATGTTGTGGTAACTGAGGGAACTCTTGAAATTGTCATTGGTAACAACACTTATATTTTAAAAGCACCAGCTGCACTATCTTTTAAGGCAGATGATTTTCATGAGTACAACAATCCCTATGATGATGATGTTGTTTTTCAAAATATAGTTAAATATTAAAAACAGAATAGAAATGTTCTGTTTAATTTTTAAAATTACAGTATGTTATAACGCACAAATATTCGTTAAAACATAAAAGGAGGAAAAATGATAACTGAAAGAATTGAAATGATAAGACGAAATTACATTAACTCAAAACCTGCAATCTCTTACGAAAGAGCAAGGATTTGGACTGAATCTCACAAGAGAACAGAAGGCAAATCTATACCAATTAGAAGAGCAACAGCATTTAAAGATGCCTGTGAACAACTTGATGTGCAAATATTTGATGGCGAGTTAATTGTGGGGGCTATCGGTGAATTCAGAAAATGCGGGATACTGACACCTGAGTTCTCATGGACATGGGTTGACAGAGAAATGGATAATTTTGATAAAAGAGTACAAGATCCGTATGTTATGACAGATGAACAAAGAGATTATGTAAGAAAGAATATATTCCCTTATTGGAAAGGAAAATCCCTTGAAGAATCATTTTTAGCACAATTGCCAAAAGAAACTGCAAAGGTGGCAGTTGATACAGGAATAGTTGATAATGATTCTAAGTGGAGGCAGGCTGTAGGCGAAATTACGCCAGATTATCAGGATGTATTGTTCAAAAAAGGGTTCGGTGGAATAATCAAAGAAGCAAAAGAGCACATTGCTGAACTTAAAAGTATAACAGCTGAAAATATGAAGAAAAAAGAATTTTACGAATCTGTTATATTGACTTCGGAAGGTATTATCACATATGCAAACAGATACGCTGAAAAAGCTTTAGAAATAGCAGCTGAAACAAAAGATGAAAAGAGAAAAGAAGAGCTTATAAAAATAGCAGAAATATGTAAAAGAGTTCCTGAAAACCCTCCAACGACATTTTATGAAGCTATACAGTTTGTATGGTTCACACAAGTTGGAGGAATTATTTCGGAAAATCCTCTTGCGCTAAATATTGGAAGATTTGATCAATTTATGTATCCGTATTATAGAGCTGATATTGATAATGGAATTATTTCTAAGGATGAGGCACAAGAACTCACAGAAGCTTTGTGGCTTAAATTGTCTGAGTGGGTATGGACTATTTCTGCAAATACAGCTGAGTTTTTTGCAGGATACAATCAATTTCAAAATCTTACAATAGGAGGCAAAACCAGAGACGGAAAAGATGCGACAAATGATTTATCATATATGGCTCTGATTGCTACTGAGAAAATAAAAACACATCAACCAGGACTGAGTGTGAGAATTCATCAAGATTGCCCCAGAGAATTTCTTGATGCTGTAACTCATTTAGTAAGCAAGGGAACAGGTTTCCCTGCTATTCATAGTGATCAGGCAGGTTATCAGATGCTAATAAATGCAGGCTATGAGCCAGAAGATGCGAGAGATTGGAATAATTGCGGATGTGTTGTTCCTCACTTTAGAAAAACAGGCGAATGGACATCTGCAGTAAATATCAATTTTACAGCTGCATTAGAATACGCATTAAATAATGGCTACTCCAGGATTACAGGCGAAAAAATTGGATTAGATGAAATTGACCCTAAGACATTTAAGAGTTATGAAGAAGTTGAAAATGCATTTTATAAACAATTTGATAATTTGATAGAGCATTCTGTTATCTCATCTCTTGTAGCTCAGAGGCTTCATAAGGAGTTAGTTCCAAGACCGTTTTTATCTTCCTGCATAGAAAATTGCTTGGAAGAAGGTGTGGATTTGGTTGATGCAGGTGCAAAATACAACCTGGGACCGGTGTTGACAGGTATTGGCTTAGCTGTTACATCTAATTCTTTGGCAGTAATTAAAAAGCTTGTATTTGAAGATAATGTTGTTGATATGTGCACATTTATTGATGCCCTTAAAGCAAACTGGGAGGGCTATGATGAATTGAGACAAATGGCATTAAAGGTTCCTAAGTATGGCAATGATTTAGATTATGTAGATGACATAGCTATAAAAATGGCTAACTATTATTATAAAGAAGGGCATCAATACAAAGACATCAATGGAAATAATTTCAATACAGCATTTATGGGAATATCAAACTATCTTCCAACAGGCAAGGTTGTGGGTGCAACACCATGCGGTAGAAGGGCAAAAGAACCATTGTCTGAAGGAGTATCTCCTTTTGCAGGTTCAGATACATCAACTCCTTTGGCTGCAATGCGCTCTGCTGCAAAATTAAATCAGGATATTCACTCAGGTGGAACATTATTAAATCTAAGATTAAATCAAGACCTGGTGAATACCAAGAGAGGTCAAAGTAACCTTGGCAATATGATACAGACATTTTTTGCTTTAGGAGCATTCCATGTTCAGTTTAATACAATTTCAACTGAAACACTCATAAAGGCTCAGGAACATCCTGAAGAATATAAGGATCTTCTGGTTAGAGTGGCAGGATACAGCACTCAATTTGTCAATCTTTCAAGAAGCATGCAAGATGCTATAATAGCAAGAACAGCACACGAAAATTATTAATGATTTCAGTTTAACAGATGATTGGAGAAGGAATGAATAACTTATATGGAAGTTTCATGGCACCGCAAAATTTCTCAGTTAATGACGGTGACGGCATAAGAACAATAATTTTCTTTGCAGGATGTCCACTGCGCTGCAAATGGTGCGCTAATCCCGAAGGACTTTATATTGACAATAATCTTGTATATAAGTATTCTGCTGAGCAAATATTGAAGATAATAGAACGTCAAGAAATATTTTACAGATACTCCGGAGGAGGAGTTACATTCTCCGGAGGTGAAGCAACATTGCAAAAGGATATGTTAAGAGAGCTGGTTAATAAACTTTACGATAGGGGCATTAATTTAGCCATCGAAACTTCGGGATATTTTAAATTTGAAGAAGTAAAGGATATATTTAAAAAGTTTGATTTGATTTTTATAGATTTAAAGCACATGGATGACATTAAACATAAAATATTCACCGGAGTTAGTAATGAGAAAATATTATACAATATAAAAAGACTTAACGAAATAAATGATAATGTTGTTGTAAGGATTCCCCTTATTGAAAGTGTAAATGCTGATAAGGAAAATATTTTAAAGACTGCAAAGTATGTAAAAGCAAATATAAAAAACCCTAAAATTGAGCTATTGCCGTATCACAATTTCGGTGATGAAAAGTATGATTTATTAGGAATTGAAAAACCTTCAAGGGATTTCAAAATACCATCGGCTGAAAAGATTCAAGAATTAATAGAATTAATCCAGGCCGATGGTGTAAAATTAGTTAGCTATAAATAAGTGCTATAATCTTTCTTTAAGTTTTTTACCTACTAAAACTGCCATAGCAGCCTTTAATGTGTCTCCGGGTATGAACATGAACATTCCCATGTTAAGTACTTGAATTATGTTAAATTTTTTTGAAAGTATAAAATTTAATACATAATACATGTAAGGAAGACCTACGGCATACATCACTATAGTAGCTGCAAATACTGCCAGTATTATGTTTCTTATTGAAGTTTTTTCATATTCCGTTATTTTGCCTGCTACATAAGCCGCTAAAATAAATCCTAATAAAAAACCAAAACTTGGTTTTAGCATAGTCTGTAATCCACCTGTGAAGCCTGCAAATATTGGCAGACCGAAAAGTCCAAGCAATACATATGCAACTTGTGATAGCATAGCCTTTCTTGATCCTAGAATAATTCCTGACAGCAGAACAAATAAGGATTGAAGCGTAATTGGCACAGGCCCGACAGGTACGGATATAAATGCTCCTATTGCTGTCAAAGCTGTAAACAATCCTATTTGTGTTATGTCTAAAGTTGTTAGTTTCATTGAAGTCATAATAATCTCCTTTAAATTTGTTTTCTCACAGAGATTTCTCCTGAATGAAGTACTTCCTTGCGTCCATCCTCGAGAAATACAACCAGTCCACCAAACTCATCAATGTCTTGAGCATAGCCTTCAAACCATTGATTGTTCTTTAAGTATCTGATTTTTTCACCTAATATCATTGAGCGTTCCTTATATATTTTTAAGAAGGATCTGTCTTCAATGTTATCACACATGTTTAAAACATTGTTTATTATTTCAGCTGCCAGTTGGTTTCGTATAAAGCTGTCATTGTTTGTGTTAAATATGGAACCTGCTATTTCCCGAAGCTCTGAAGGAAAAAGTTCTGTTTTAACATTTAAACCAATTCCGACCACTACGCTGTTAATGGTTCCACTTTCGATGTCAGTCACAGCTTCAGTTAGTATTCCGCAGATTTTTTTATCATTTAAATAAATATCATTTACCCACTTAATTTCCACCTTTTGGTTAGTGAAATTATCGATTGATAAACATACTGCAACTGCAACAGCAGTTGTTATCAAGACAGAATCAGCTATATTTAAATTTGGCTTAAGAATTATGCTCATATAAATTCCTGACTCTGCAGGAGAATAAAAGCTTCTTCCCATTCTTCCTCTACCCTCTGTTTGTTCCTCTGAAATAATTACTGTTCCATGCCCAGCATTTTGCATAGCCTGGATTTTTGCTTCTGAGTTTGTGGAGCTTATAGTTTTATATACAGAAATAGGCAGTGTCTGAAATTCACTTTTTAAAAATGTTCTGATTCCTTCTGCTGACATTAAATCAGATGAAGAAGACAATGAGTATCCCTTGTTTGAAACCCCATTTATTAAATATCCTTCATCCTTTAATGTGTTTATTGCCTTCCATACAGCTGTCCTTGAAACCCCAAGCTTTTCAGCCAGCTCCTGTCCTGAGATGGTTTGACCTTTATGTTGTTCTAATATATGTAACACTTCATTTTTAACTGACATGCTTTCACCTCGACTCTTAAGTAATTTATATTTTATTGTATAGAATATTAAATGTCAACCTATTATTTATTTTGGTTAACAATGACTGAGGAGATCTTATGTTAAAACAGGTTTATATCCCAAGGATTTAATTCTTGGGTTTTTTATTGAACCAAATCCTAAATACTATTGAATATTTCATGAGGTGATTGATATATTGACTGTTTCATAGTAAAATGAAAATAAGACATGTTTTATATTCTGTTATTTGGAGGAGGATGAAATGGGAGAATTTATAAATTTAATAAACATTGGAAAGTCAATTGATGAACAGCTTGAACAGGTTGGTATTACAACTTACGAACAGTTGAAAAAAACAGGAAGTAAAGATTCTTGGCTTAAAATAAAAGCAATAGACGCTTCTGCATGAATAAATAGACTTTATGCACTGGAAGGTGCTGTTCAAGGAATTAAGAAATCTCAGCTTTCAACTGAAAAGAAGGAAGAGCTGAAAGAGTTTTATAATTTTTATAAATAGAAAATATCCACAGCCTATAGTGGGGTATACTTAATATTTTCATGATGCTTAATTTACCCACTGAAACAATTGAATGACTGGCATGACACTAATGCAGAGTTGACTTATCGTCTCATGATGATAGGTCCTTTTTTATACAATAATGTCCACAATGAAGTAATAAACTCAAGGCATCTAAATATAATATATTAAGTGTTCAATAAAATGAACAAAATTAGAATCAGATGAAGGAGGTTATTATGAATACTTTAATTAGTGCTGACAACACTTGGGCGTTGTGGTCAATTCTTATTGGCATTGCTGCAATAAGCATTTATCTTGAACAGACTTACGCTTGGGCTTCAAAGGTTACAGGCGCCATAATTGGGTTAGTTGCAGCAATGCTTTTAGCGAATTTTAATATTATTCCTACGGCAGCTCCAACATACGACGTTGTATGGGGTTATGTGGTGCCACTTGCTATTCCGCTTTTATTATTTGATGCCAACATCAAGAAAATCTGGAGAGAAAGCGGAAGAGTATTAATCATGTTCTTGCTCAGTTCCATAGGAACCATTGTAGGTGTTTTTTTAGCTTTCATGCTGTTGAAAAATTATATTCCGGACTTATATAAAATGGCAGCTATGATGACCGGCTCTTATATAGGTGGAGGTGTAAACTTTGCAGCTATGGCTGAATCATTTGGTACAGGGGAAGAGTGGATATCTGCTCTTACTGTTGCAGACAATCTTTTGATGGCACTATATTTCTTTGTGTTGCTGGCTATTCCTTCAATAGGATTTTTTATGAGAAAATTCAAACATCCTCACATAGATGCCGTAGTTGAAAATGCAAATAAGGAAGATGGAGAAACACTTGCTGCACAGTACTGGGGAAGAAAAGATATTTCCTTAAAAGACATATCTTTTGCAGTTGCTATTGCTTTTGTTATAGTATGGATTTCCACAGAACTTTCTGCTATTCTCGCAGTTGTTATACCAAAAGGTAATTTTGTAATGGATTTGTTTAATGGATTTTTAGGTAACAAGTATCTGTTGATAACAACATTTACTATGCTGTTAGCTACATATGCCCCTGGATTTATAAGTAGTATTCATGGTGCACAGGAACTGGGTACATTCCTAATTTATATATTCCTTGTGGTAATAGGAGTTCCGGCTTCAATACCAGTTATTATTTCACAGGCTCCACTTCTGCTGGTGTTCACTGCTGTAATAGTCATTATCAACATGATTATTTCATTAATATTTGGAAAAATATTCAACTTTTCACTAGAGGAAATTCTGCTTTGCTCAAATGCAAACATCGGAGGACCTACAACAGCAGCTGCAATGGCTATAGCAAAGGGTTGGAACAAACTCATAGGACCTATTGTGTTGGCTGGTATTTTCGGATATATTATTGGGAACTATCTTGGAATATTTATGGGTAATTTGCTTCATTTGATGTAAATTTAGTAATTAGGGGGGAATTATGTTTCTTGACATACATGGTGATATTTGGACGGATGTTACAATTAAAAGGGGAATGGGAAGAAAAAATATCATAAGAAACGACCATCTTGAAAGATTTAAATCAGGAGGCATGGTAGGAGGGATATTTGTCATTTGGGCAGACCCTCCCCATGACCAAAGACCCAAGGAAAGACTTGTTGAAAGCATTAAGGCAATGAGCTGTGAGCTATGGGAAAGCAGGGATTTTTTAAAAGTAATGCTTAGTACAGATGATTTTTATACAGCTATGAAAGAAGATAAAATGGCTGTAATGTTAGGGCTGGAAGGATTAAGTTGTATTGGAGAAGAAGTTGAGGACATATATACCTTGTATCAACTTGGTTTTAGGCATGCTATACTAACATGGAATGAACAAAATGATTTAGCAACAGGTGTTAAGGGTGATTCGGACAGAGGACTTACACTAAAAGGGAAAGAAGCAATAAAAATAATAAATGACCTTGGAATTATTCTTGATGTTTCCCACGCCAATGAAAAAACTTTCTGGGACATCTGCAATGAAACTGAGGTTCCATTTATGGCATCGCACTCAAATGCAAGGGCGCTGTGTGATGTGCCGAGAAATCTGACAGACAGTCAAATAAAAGCAATCGGAGAAAATAAAGGGCTCATAGGCATGAATTCTTTTAATGAGTTTATAAGTTTCGAACCTGAAAACATGACTGTTGATTTTCTCATTAATCACTTGGAGCATGTTGTAGATCTTATTGGAATTGACTGTGTCGCACTTGGTTTTGATTTTTTCGACTATTTAGAAGGAGACACTACAAATAGCTTCACAAGTGAAGCTTACAAAGGAACAATTGGTCTTGAGAATATTACAAAGGGTAACAATATGCTTGCAAAACTTGAGAAAAGGGGATTTTCTAAAGGAGACATAGAAAAAATAAGTTATAAGAACTTTTTAAGTCTCATGGACAGAGTTTTGAAATAAATGGATTCAATAGTATTCAAGGAACTTATGCTTTATGCAGGTTCCTTTTTTCTTTTGTTGAATATAATTCATCCGCCATGTTTCTCCTTGACCATGTGCGCTTTTTAAGTTAATATATAAAACGGTTGGCTAATGCTGGCAAAGGAGGATATATGACACTAAGAA
>JAQSYS010000301.1 GCA_029256005.1 Sedimentibacter sp. | reverse complement strand
AATTATGGGATGCCTTCAGAAGAAGTAACATTGAGATATGAAGATAAAAAAAGTATTATAATGTCTACATTTAATCAGGGCGAAATAAATTTTATTTTAAAAGGTGATAAAATGTATTATAATACTTATACAGATAAAAAGTCAGACAACTATTATGAACTTTACTTATATGGTTTAATTCCAAATTTAATCAATTTTTGTTTGCTATCAGCATGGATAGTTAATGAAAAAGGGGAGAAAAATGAGCTACAAAATAGTTAAAGAGTTAATTGATAAAATGAAGGTTCCAAATTGCATTCTGCTTTACGGAACCGAAGAATATTACATAGATGATGCAGTAAGTCTCATAAAAGAAAAATATGTTGATAGTGATTATGAAAGCATGAATTATATGGAATTTGAAAAAATTGAAAATAACTTTAATGACTTTCAAGAATTCATGTCAACATTTCCGTTTATGGCTGAAAAAAAGGTGTGCGTTGTAAAGGAAGCAGGTTTCTTAACTTCTGCCGGAAGCTTAAATAAAAAGGAAGAGGATAAGATTGTTGACATTATTGATAATGTAGATTTCTGTATAACAATATTTCTTGTAAAAGGCGCGAAAATAGATTTGAGAAAAAAGCTAGTAAAGAAATTAAAGGATAAAAATGCTGTTTTCGAGCTCAATAAATTAAGTGAAGTGGAGTTATCCAAGTACATAGTAAATAAATTTAAAAATCTCAATATGAATATAAGCATTCAGGACGCTGATTACATTGCAAATAACTCCGGATATTTAGAATATGAAAGTACCGTTAGTATGTACCATGTAAACAATGAAATAGAAAAAATTGCAGCTTACAAGGGTAATTCAAAAAACATTACATTTGAAGACATTGATTTATTGTTAATAAAATCGGTCGAAAGCAATATTTTTAAACTTGTGGATTATATATGTGAGGGAAGAAAGGAAAAGGCGTTTGAGATATTGGATGAAATGCTTTTAAACAATACTCCTGAACAATTTATTATACACATGATAACAAGGCAGTACAGGTTACTTTATCAATATGTTGTGTTGGAGAAGAAGCATTATAGTTTCAATGATATCATGAGTAAAATGAAAATTAAAAATTTTGTGGCTTCAAAGCTTACTAAGCAGTCAAAGGTTTTAAACCAAGAAAAAATTCAATATTATATGGAGAAGATTCTTGAGGTCGACAAGAAAATTAAGACCGGTGAAATTGACAACAGAATAGGGCTTGAATTGATTACTAATGGAATAATTAAATAATGATGGATGAAATTAGTTTTAAAACATAAAAAAAACCGGTTACCCGGTTTTTTTATGTTTCCTGAGATTCATCAACTAACACCACATTCATGACTATGAGGTTAGTTGATGAATCTTACGGATATTAGTTTTTAATTAAGCAACTTTGTTTAATCTAAGAGCTAATCTGCTAACTTTTCTAGAAGCCGCGTTTTTATGAATTGTGTTCTTTGCAGCTGCTTGATATAATTTCTTTTCACATACTTTTAATAATTCTTTAGCTTTATCGTAGTTTCCTTCAGTTAAAGCTGCTTCAAATTTCTTTATATATGTTTTGATTTCAGACTTTCTGCTCTTGTTAACTTCAGTTTTCTTATCTATAACTAAAATTCTTTTCTTTGCAGATTTAATATTTGCCAAAATCTTCACCTCCTTCAAATGGTCTTATTTAAATGCTTTAATATTTTATCACATTATTTGCACATTTACAATATTTTTGACAGCAAATCAATTATACAGTTATTCTATATAAAAATCAAGTAAAAAGAATAAAAAAATGAAAAAATTCAATAATAAACCTAATGTGAATTATATATATCAAATTAATATACATTGGTTTTTTAGGATAATTTGTACTAGTTTTAACAACAAGGAGGATTCTATGTATTACAGGACGGATTTAGCATATGAAGCAAATGAATCATTGGCTCAAAAGATTGAAGGAGTAAAATTAAGAACAAAGGATTACAAGCATGGTGAGGTTGTTGAGCTTGAAATTTTAACTGAAGAAGCTGAAAAAAGTGTTGGCAAGAAAAAAGGAAAGTATATAACATATGAAACAAAAAGTTTGAAGAGTTTGAATAAGGATTCAAGGCTAGAGGTAATAAACATACTTTCTCAGGCTATTAAAGACGTATCTGACATAAAGAGAGAAAGAGTATTGGTTGTGGGGTTAGGAAACAGAAACATCACAGCAGATGCTTTGGGACCAAAGACATTGGATAAGATAAAAGTTACAAGGCAGTTTTTTAAAGCGTACAACAAGGATTTCGATGAGGATTATAATGAGTTGTCTATTCTGGAGCCTGGAGTATTAGGTACAACTGGAATAGAAACAATTAATACTATTATCGGTGTTGTTGAAAAAATAAAACCTACGCTTCTTATTATAATTGATGCTTTAGCTTCAAGAAAAATGAGAAGGCTTTGTTCTGTTGTGCAGATAACAGATGCCGGGATAGAACCTGGTTCAGGAATAGGAAATACGCAGGGGTCGTTAAACGAAGAAACACTTGGAGTCAAAGTTGTGGCAATAGGAATACCTACAGTTGTGGATACTGCTACAATTGTAAATGATACAATTGAGTTGATGGAGGAAACTCTAAAGGATAAGACTGATGATGTAGGTCAAATAATGGGTATTCTAAGCGATTTGGAATACAATGAAAAGCATATGTTTATAAAGGAAATTTTAAGTCCAATGTATGGAGAATCTATTGTAACCCCCAGCGGAGTTGATGAGTTAATAGAAATTTTATCTGATATGCTGGCTGAAAGTATTAATAAAGCAGTGCATCCAGGGTATGAATTAATATCGTAATCTAATTGTAAAAAATAACAGTGTTATTCAGGAAACAATACACATATACATTAATATATTGCTAAATTAATTAATATATTACAATTGAAAAAATATGTGGAGTTGGATCATGAAGAGACGAAGAAGAAATAAAAGTGGAACAAAATTTTATATGGGAATGTCAATATTGTGCTTGATTGTACTTTTTGTAGGCTACAGCTATGTCTATAATTTGTCCGAGAAAAGAAAGTCAGGGCA
>JAQSYS010000300.1 GCA_029256005.1 Sedimentibacter sp. | reverse complement strand
CCATCGCATACTGAACATGAAGAGCTACTCCATGCTCCAGCATATCTTCGTCAATATCAAATTTTGCATGGTGGTTATTATAGCAGGTATCCTTTTCTTCACTAGCAACACCCACAATTACAAATGTTCCGGGAACCTTTAATAAATATTCAGAAAAATCCTCTGCTCCTGACTGTAAAGGCATTTCCATAATAACATCCTTAGACATAATTTTTTCGATAGATTTTCGTGCTCTTTCTGTAGAAATTTCGTTGTTTATAACCGGACCTGTCATATAGTCATAGTGTAAATCCGCTTCAGCTCTATAAGCAGCAGCGGTTGACTTTGAAATTCTTTCCATTGCTGACGGAAGCATTTGTCTGATATCATAAGAATAACATCTTGTTGTCCCAATTAAAACAGCTTCATCAGCAATAATATTAAATCTTGTTCCTGAATTAAACTGATCCACACTAACAACACCTATATCCATAGGAGAAATTTCTCTGCTTACTATTGATTGTAAATTCATTACAATCGCTGATGCTGCCAAAATTGAATCTACTGCTAAATGTGGCATCGAGCCATGACCACCCTTACCCTTCACGGTAATTTTGAAACCATCACAGGATGCCATCCTTGGACCAGATCCAATTGCAATTTTTCCTGTTGGAAAATTAGCCATAACATGCATTCCAAATACTTCATCTACACCCTTCAGTGCTCCGTCCTCTATCATTCTTAATGCTCCCTGTGCAACTTCTTCTCCGGGTTGGAACATTAATCTTACCGTGCCATCAAATTCATCCTTTATCTCATTAAAAACCTTAGCAGCACCCAATAGCATTGCAGCGTGTGAGTCATGACCGCAAGCATGCATAAATCCTTCATTTAAGGATTTATATGAAACATCTCTTTTTTCTACGATTTCCAGTGCATCAATATCGGCACGAAGTGCAATTGTCTTGCCTTCACTTTTACCTTTAATTTCAGCTACCACACCTGTCCCGGCCATTGATACACTTTGTATACCCATTTTGGCAAGCTCTTCTTTAATTCTTTGTGAAGTTCTTTCCTCATGCATGCTTGCTTCTGGATACATATGAAATTCTCTTCTCATATCAATGACATACTGCTTGTACTTATTTGAAAGTCCTTTTATATCCATACCCTTCTCCTTATATTTATTTATATAATATCTTATTATAGCACGCTTATAATTATCATCAACAAATTATATTTATTTTGTATGTTATTCATCAATTTTCCTGTATAAAGTCGCAATACTGATTCCAAGTTGACGAGCAACCTGCTTTTTCGCATCAAGATCATTTCCCAATTTCTTTATTTTGTTTTGTATAACAGACTTTTCATAAGCTTTGGTCAAATCAGCCAGCTTTAAATTTTCAGCTTCTGGTGCCTGATTTATTTTTCTTTTTAAGTTTTCAGTACCTATTATATTATTTTGTTCAAAGATTACCGCATACTCAACCAAATTTCTTAGCTCCCGAATATTTCCCGGAAATTTATACCTCAATAAAAGAACTTCCGCATCCAATGAAAACTCTTTAATATCCTTGTTATAAACCCTTGAAAAGTGATTTAAGAAATATCTGGACAATATTATAACATCATAACCTCTTTCTCTCAGAGGCGGAAGGAAAATAGGAACTACATTCAATCTGTAGTACAAGTCATCTCTGAATGAATTTTTTTCCACCAATGAACTCAGATTTTTATGAGTGGCTGAAATAACCCTTGGGTTAACCTTTATAGGCGTGTTCCCTCCAACCCTGATTATTTCCCTTTCTTCCAATGCCCTATTTAACTTTACTTGCATAAGGAACGGCAAATCTCCGATTTCATCAAGAAACAAAGTACCATCACTGCTGATTTCAAATTTTCCGGGTTTTCCTGAAGAATTTGCCCCTGTGAACGAGCCTTTTTCATATCCAAAAAGTTCACTTTCAATTAAATTTTCAGGTATCGCACCACAGTTAATTGCCATGAATACATTGTTTTTCCTTTTGCTTAAATTGTGAATAGCTCTAGCAAACACCTCTTTACCTGTTCCTGTTTCTCCATAAATCAAAACTGAAGCATCACTGTCTGCAACCTGTATCGCTTCTCTCCTGGCTTGAAGCAATACTTCACTTTCTCCAACAATGTCATCAAAAGTTATCAGATCGTTTTTTCTGTTGGATTCTTGAACTGATTCTTTCATTTTATTGAAATCAGATAGCACAAGAACAAATCCTTCCTGATGTCCCTTTACCATTATAGGGTTTGCATTTATTACAAACTCCATTCCATTTAGCTTTACAGGTCCTGCCTCTCCGTTAAACCCAACTTCAGCAAGCTTGTTAAAAATCCTTTCTGTAAGCAAATAACTTAATTCCGGAAGTCTGTCTATATTTATATTCAATCTTTCATTTATATATCTGTTAGTTGAAACAATTTCCTTATTGTTATTCAAAACTATTATGCCTTCATTGAGAGAGTTAATCAAAGTCAGCATTTCTGAGGATCTGTATTCAAGCATTTTCATAATATTTTTTTCGCTGATAATCGTGGAAATCAACTCGCTCAATTGACTTTCAAAATTCATGTAGCTTTCCTTGTTTGTCAAAAGATTTTGCTTTGCTTTATCATCATAAGCACACATACCCAAAACACCGATAATTTTATCGTCATATCTGATGGGAATACAAAACTCAATCATTTCTTTGCATATTTTTGTATTTGAACATAAAAAGCAAATTTGATTTTCTCTTGGGTTCTCTATAAAATATTGTTCACCTGTCTTTATACACTTGTGAAAAGCAGAATCAAGAGGTGCCCTACTACTTATTTCATCATCTCTTTTGACAGTGGATACCACTCTGTCTAGATTATCATCCACTATAATAATATCCACATTTGTTACAGCATGCAGCGCTTCAATTATATGCAATAGTTCAGTACTGATACTTTTTAATCTGCTCATACTTATTCCTCTTGTTTTATTTTGCAATCTATAATCATTATAATATAAGACATGTAAATATTCAAAATGTTTTAGAAATTATTTCCTGATTTGCGAAGAAATTATCATAATTGATAAATCAAATTCA
>JAQSYS010000299.1 GCA_029256005.1 Sedimentibacter sp. | reverse complement strand
CATTATTTCCCCTGATTTTTACATTAATGATATATTCAAGTTGCTTGAAAAATGCATCTTGTAATTCCTCATATGTTTTAAAGTTTTCAGGTTCTCCTGTTTTAATTCCTATTTGTTTATTAGTATATTTATCAAATCCGTTATTTAGCGTAAGTTCAAAGATTTTCGGAACATTCAAATATCCTGTGAGGACATAGGCTTCTCTTCCATGACATCCTGTTTCAACACATCCGCTTGAACCGCCAAAACGCGCATCTTCCAGTGTCTTCCCCGCATTTATCAACTCTTGAATTAGTTCCTCTGTATTGTAAAATGCCGGCTGTCCCCATCCTTTTCTGGATATTTCTACAGCTCTATTTAAAAATTCAACCGGTGTTTTTTCGCTTATCTGTACATTTGAGCTTGGCTGTAACAATCTCATTTCATCCATAGCATCAAGTATGATATAAGAAACATCATTTACACCGTCTTCTCCTGTGTATGGATTGATACCTCCTGAATTGAGATTAACAAAATCTGTGTACGTTCCACTTTCCTTTAAAGTAATCCCTACTTTTGGAGGTGCAGGCTGATTGTTGAATTTAATCCATAGACATTCCATAAGTTCTCTTGCCTTACCATAATCCATTGTTCCAGCTTCAACTTCATTTTTATAAAAAGGATATAAGTACTGGTCAAATCTTCCCGGAGAAAATGCATCCCATGTATTTGTTTCTGTTGTAACTCCAATGTGAACAAACCAGTACATTTGAATTGCCTGTGCATATGTTTCAGGCTTATGAGCCGGTACTACATCACAATTGTGAGCTATCCATAACAGCTCTTCTTTTCTTTGAGTATTTGTTTCATTTTCTGCTAATTCTCTTGCATATGCTGCATATCTTTGTCCATAAATCATAATAGCATCACATGAAATTGCCATAGCTTCTAGCTGAGCCTTTTTGTCGAACGCAGATAAGTCGTTTAAAAAGTCCAAAGCTTCTATTGCTTCTTCAATTTCCTTTTTAAATTCCAAAAATCCCTTGTTATAAAACTTATCGTCTGCCACAGTGTGCCCCGGAGCTCTTTGCTCCATAAATTCAGTAAACATTCCGGCAGCATAGCAGTCTTTCCACTCCTGAGTCATAGAGGTCAATAATTTGTCTCTTGTGGATTTATTCTGCCAATATGGAAGTATTTTATTAGCCTGTACCTGCTTATCTTCTTCGTTTACTTTAAAATTTATATATTTTCTTTCATTCATTACAGTCATATCTTCCACAGTATGGGCGCAGAGCTCTGGGAATGTAGGAACTACTTGGGGTCCTTCGCTTTTTTCTCCCACAATCAGTTCACCTTCACCGATATAAAGCTTTCTGTTTTCCATGTAGTGCTTGAAGTTCATAGCACGAAGAATTGGTATTTCAACTGTTCCGAAATGTTCTTTATAAAATTCCGTTTCTAAAAGAGCTCTTTCTAAACTTACTCTCGGTTGAGTAGATGTACTTTCTTGTCTTAATTTTTTTGTTCTTTCTGTATAACCTCTCATATTAGCCTCCTATTTTAACCTCATAACCTTCTGATTCAAACATCTCTTTAAAATACTGCATCTTTTCCTCAGTTGGCTTAGTCATTTTTTCTACTTCGTAGACAATGTCTAGCTTTTTATACTTGTGTTTAGCAATATCATGATAAGGTAGCAAATTCACTTTCTTAATATTCATTGATTTAATAAAACCTATTGTTGTTTGAATGTGTAATGCATCTGCATTTACACCTTCAATTATCGGCATTCTTATGTTTATGTTATTGTGAATTCGAGATAATTTTTCAAGGTTATCCAAAATAATCTTATTAGAAATGCCTGTAAACATAATATGTTTCTCATCATCCATAAGCTTTATGTCATATAAAAACAAATCTGTATATGGTACAACTCTTTGAATATTGTCGAAGTTTACTGCCCCACAGGTGTCAACAGCGGTATGAATATTTTCCTTTTTCAACCTTTTTAAAAGCTCTTCTGCGAAATCAATTTGCAAAAGTGGTTCTCCGCCTGAAATGGTTACTCCACCCTTTGATTGATCGTAAAACACCTTATCCTTCATAACTTCATTAAGTATTTCATCTACAGAATAAATCTTACCTACAACTTGTCTAGCACCAGGAATGCAAAATATTTCGCACTTCTTGCAATAATTGCATTTGTCCAGATCGGTTGTAAGCTTATTGTTTTCTATTTTTATTGCTTTTTCAGGACATATTTTCGCACAGGTTCCGCATAAAACACATTTGTCCTCATCATAAAGTATTTGTTTTTTTATTGCTTGACTTTCCGGATTATGACACCACAAGCATTTCAATGGACAACCTTTTAAAAAAACTGTGGTTCTTATTCCGGGGCCGTCATGTATAGAAAACTTCTGTATATTAAATATATTTGCTGTTATCATTTTATCTCCAATAAATGTATTCATATATTTATATGCAATTTTCCTGCCAAAAAATTCATATTCATAAATTCAGTATTTTTACTTCATGAAAGTAAATATGTATAGCTTTTAATACATAAAAAGCGACGAATTTTATTACACATGTAAGATTTTGCTAGTGCTAAATTTATTAAATATTATTTTATATTTTATTTTAAATTTGTGTTATAATAAATCAAACTAAATTTATAGAGGTTTTTATGGATTATAAAAATATTTTAAAACTAATTTCTGAAAACTTGTATTGCGGAATTTTTATCGTAGATAAATACGGAAAGGTCGTGTTTTACAATCAATCTATAAATGACTTGGCAGGATTAAAGGTAGAAAGTGCAATTGGTAAGCATTTACTTGAAATATTTCCAAGGCTTACTGAGGAAACCAGCACAATAATGAGAACCTTAAAAACCGGTGAAGGTTTAAATAATTATGTTCAAAATTACTATAATTATAAAGATAAACGAGTAACCATTTTGTCAAGTACCATTCCATTAATTGAAGCTGGGCAGTTAGAAGGCGTTGTTGAAATATTCTCTGATGTTGAAAAATACAATAATTTAGATAGCAATAAATCAAACAAAACTGCTGTCGGAAAAGCTGTATACACATTAGATGATATTAT
>JAQSYS010000016.1 GCA_029256005.1 Sedimentibacter sp. | reverse complement strand
GAAATAATACCGCCCTTATATAATTCCACATAAGTATCAAGTGCCATTAAGGCAGTTAATATGTCTGAAAAACCAAAACGCGAATAAATGCTACCGCCAAGTGTTGCAAGATTTCTCATTTGAACACCTACTACGCTTTCAACAGATTTTGATAATACACTGTTAAAACTTTTCTTCAAACCCTCATGAAGTTCGACATCTCTAAGAGTACACATGCACCCAATTTTAAAGCTTTCTTCATCTTCTTCAATTAAATTAAGGCCAAGAGCTGAAAGATCAATTGCGGTGCCGATTTTTTTTCTTCCCATTTTAAGCCAAAGCATTCCGCCTATTATTACATTTCGTTTGCTTTTATTTAATTCATAAGCTTGCTCCAAGCTTTCAGCTAGTACATATTTATCAATTGTGAACATATTGTACCCCTTTCAATAATTATCTGTATTTATATTTTATTCTTCCGAATAGCTTTCATAACTATTTTCTTATAACTATTTTAGCTTAAAAAATCACGACAATCAAGCGTTAATTTTAATTATTATTCGCATTAATGCGAATAATAAGATTTTAAAACAGACTAAAATATTGAAAAAACGTTAACTACCATTAATTGCTACAACAAAAAAAGGACCACTCAATATCGAGCAGTCAACAAATAATCTTTTATTTTAATATTTTATAAATTTTGAACCCGGTACTCCGCATATACTACATTTGTCCGGAACTGCTTTTTCAATGTTTCCGCAAACAGGACACAGATAGTAGAATACTTCTTCTGTTTCATCAAGGTTTTCTAATGCTTCCTTATATAATTTAGCATGAACTTTTTCAGCTTCCATTGCTAATGTAAAAGTATTTATTGCAGATTTGTTTCCTTCAGCTTCGGCTGCTTTTATAAATTCTGGATACATACTTTCAAATTCATATGTTTCACCTGCAACAGCATCCTGTAAGTTATCTACTGTTGTTTTAATTTTCCCAGCTACCTCTAAATGTTTTTGAGCATGCAATGCTTCTGCATCAGATGCTGCCTTGAATAATTTAGCAGCATTTGTTTTGCCTTCTTTTTCTGCTTTTTTAGCATATGCTAAATATTTTCTGTTTGCTTGTGATTCTCCCGCAAAGCCTTCCATTAAGTACTGTAGTGTTTTTTCCATTTTTTAAGTCCTCCATAATATATATTTTTTAGTTGTTTGATTGAATATTGCTTGAATCTATTTGACATTGTCGGCAAATACCTTTAAAATAAATGTTTTTGTCAAATATTTTAAAATGATCCAATTCATGAGCATCAAAGGAGTCTATATTGATTTTAAAATCATAGATTTTTCGGCATTTCTCGCATTTAAAATGTCCATGATTGTCAGTATCAATATCATAGCGTGTTTCATTGTCCTCAATGTTTATGACTCTCACTAATCCTGCATCTACCAGTGAATTTAATGTATTATACACAGTAGTTTTTGATAATGTAGGAACATCTTGGTGAAGTCCGTTATATATCTGGTCAACAGTAGGATGAGTGTAGTTTTTAGTAAGATATTCCAATACTTTTAACCTTTGATGGGATAGACGAATATTTCTGCTTTTCAATTCATTTAATAAATCTGCATATATAACTTTCATAATCCCTCCTAGGAAATTGTAATACTTACTAACTTGTAATGATTACAATATAATAATATATACAATTTTTCTTTTTGTCAAGCATATTTTCAAAAAAATAAAACCCTAATCGGGTTTTATTTTTTGAAGTTAAATGTTAAGAATACTTATTCATGTTAAAATCAGAAGAATTTAACTTTTCATTTGTTTTGTTATTTATCATGTTTTTCACAACTGGTGCCATTGCAACTGCAGCAGCTGTCAAACCAATACCAAGCATGAGACTTCCAGGTGTTCTCATCATTTTCATTTTCATATTTTATCACCTCAACAATATCTTCTGCAAAAACTATTTTAATATACTGTTTAGAAATTTCCAAATTGTTTTATAATTTCTATTAAATTTGAAACAAGCTATCAATTTCATTTTTGGTCAGTGAGTTTATTAACACTTCACCTTTCTTAATTACAGTATCTGCTAAATCTTTTTTATTTTGTTGAAGCTTTTCGATTTTTTCTTCAATTGTATTTTTAGCTATTAGCTTAAATACTTGAACCTTGTTGTTTTGTCCTATTCGATGTGTCCTGTCAGTAGCTTGGTTTTGAGCACTTATATTCCACCATGGGTCGAAGTGAATAACCACATCAGCTCCTGTCAGATTAAGACCCGTTCCGCCAGCTTTTAATGATATTAAAAATACCTGTGTACTATCTATGTTGAATCGATTAGCCAGGTCCAGTCTTTCCATGCTTTTGGTTGCTCCCGTAAGCATATAATAAGCAATGTTGTTAAAAATCAACTCCTTTTCTATTATTCTTAACATAGAAGTAAATTGAGAAAATATTAATATTTTATGGTTGTTTTCTATACTGTTTTTAATAATTTCCATGCATAGATCTAACTTTGCGCTGCCACCATCATAGTTATCATAGCAAAGAGTAGGGTCGCAACATATTTGTCTTAACCTTGTAAGCATAGAGAGAATTTTTATTTGGCTTTTTTCATAACCTTTTTCTTTAATTTCATTCTTAAATTCATTATTTAGCTTCAAGAGCTCTGCTTCATATAGCTTCCTTTGAGTTTCCTCCATTTGAGCAAATGTCAGAGTTTCAATTTTGTCCGGAAGTTCCTTAAGAACATCTTTTTTTAATCTTCTAAGAATAAAAGGAGATATTTGTTTGTTCAGCCTTTGAAGCATTGAAACATCTTCGTCTTTAACTATTGGAATTTCATATTTATCTCTGAATTCCTTATAACTATAAAGATAACCAGGCATTATAAAATCAAAAATAGACCATAAATCAGCCAGAGAATTTTCTATTGGAGTTCCCGTAAGAGCAAAGCAAACCTGACTTTTTAAAAGCTTTACAGCTTTTGCATTTTGTGTTGTTGAATTTTTAATGTATTGAGCTTCATCTAATATACAGTATTTGAAATCATAATTATCGTAAAATTCTATGTCGCGTTTTATAAGATCATAGGAAGTTAATATTAAATTATATTCATTGATTGTTGATATTAAATCGCATCTTTCTGTAGATGTCCCTGCTACTATAAGGGTTGAGATTTCCGGCGAAAATCGCTCAATTTCACTTTTCCAGTTATAAACCAGGGAAGTTGGACATACAACTATCGAAGGTTTATTACTGTCATCTGATGCTACTAAGCTTATAACTTGAAGTGTCTTGCCTAGTCCCATATCATCTGCTAAAATTCCTCCTAATGAATATTTTGAGAGTGATTTTAACCACTTAAAGCCTGTATGTTGGTAGCTTCTCATAATTGACTTTAAATTTTCAGGTATTAGAAAATCCAAGTCATCAGATTCATTAATACTTCTAATCATTTCTCTGAAGTTTTGTGATTTATCTACTTGAATCCAAGCATTGTTTTTAATTAAGCTGTCTAAATATAAAGAACGATACTTAGGTAATTCAATGAGACCTTTTTCCAGATCACTTTCAGTTACATTTAAATCTTCTACAAGCCTTTGCAGAGTGTTGAAATATTCATTATCAATATTTAAAAAGGATCCATCTTTTAACCTGAAGTATTTTTTCTTTCTTTTATAGGATGCCAAAATATCCTTTAAATCAGAAGGGTCAAATTCTAGCTTGCCTATTTCAATTCCAATTAAGTTGCTTTCAAGCTTGATGCCCATAGTCATGGACCTTGGATACTTAATATTTATTTTTTTAAAGTCATCACTTATATTAACTTCGCAAATAGAAGTTAGATTACTTACACCTGATGTTAAAAATTCGAAAATTTTATCTTCATCTGTCATGTTATATTTCACAGATGTTTTTTTAAAGCCTGAATTTTCTATAGCAACTAGAACCTTGGTTTCATCAAGAATGTTTCTTACAACTGTGTCATCCTTGGAAGACTTTCTGAAAGGGTTGATTTCAATATCACCATATGAAAAAGCTACAGATGCATATAAATGCCCCTGGCTGTTGCAGTCAAGATATATGATGGATGAAAGAGGCATAACATTTAGCTTTTCAGAAACTTTAAGATCGTTTTTAACTTTAGCATACTTTGAAATTTGGGGAAGAACGGCAGAACAAAATTTACCCATTAGTTCTTTGTCGAGATTAATTGATTTTGTCTGCTGCATCATTATTTTAATGACAGCAGGCAATACATTTTCTTCAAATTCCTTTGAGCATTTATAAATTGTATTGTCAACAATTACGTATGTGCTATTTTTTGATTTTACCATGAAGAAAATATATAAATTTGTTTTTAGATAATATTGCTCGTTATCTTCTTCGTTGATATAAAATTCAACTTCTGGGTCATTGTTTGAAAATACAAGTTCGTTGTAAGGGTATTTGATTCCGTGGCATTCAATAGTTCTTCCTACAAACAAATTAAAAAACGAATCAAATGAATATGGAAGAATCCTGAAGGCACGCCCGCTTAGTGTGGATGAATTATATAATCCTGATGTTTTTTTGACAACTTGCCTATATGAATCAGCTTCATCTCTTATAAAAGCAGCCAAGGGTTTTGAGCTTTTGTCAAAGCTGCTTATTTCATGATTAAATTCCAGACTTTTTCCGTACACTACTTTGACTTTGTTTTTAATATTATCAGCAAGCTCATAAGCATCTTTCACAACGTATTGTCTTGTGGAACCTATAGTAAATTCAACTCCTATATCCTCCTTGCCTGCTATAAACAAAATAGGCTTAAGTGTAACTGACCCTTCTTTTTGCTCAGTTATTACACTTTCCTTGATTTTGTTTTCAAATACACTTATCAAGTCTTCCAGTGGGAAATTACGCTTTTTAGGTAGAGATTTATTTTCTTTAAAAACCACATCTTTATAAGAAATTATTTTAGGATAATAGCTGTAGTGAATTTTCAACATAGTAGCAACTATGTGCTTACAGCCACCCATGTTTTCCATAAAAGCAGGACAATCACAGTCAAAATCAGCAATATCTCCTTTTTCATCCAATATTACTTCTGTATCATAGGAGGAATAGTTGTTTCCCTTGACTAATGCAGAATATTTTGTGATAGACACATCTTCATCTTTACTTTGAAGTTTTTCTGTGCTGATTTTTACTACCATGTTCATGTTGTAATATTCAACTCCACGCTTATATGTTAATGAATTTTCTGAACAATTTTTTATATCATTTATATTAAAATTTATTTTTCCCACCATCTAATTTTCACCTGCTTAAAAAATAATCTAATATACTATTATATATCAATTGAAAAAAATTTAAAAGGGCGAATTTTATAAAAAGTGATGGCAAATAATTATTACTCTTTAAAAAGTATATTAATTTATATATAATATAAAAAAAGGAGGCAGCCATGGAAAGAACTTTAGTACTGATAAAGCCTGATGCAATGGAAAGAAAATTAATGGGTGAAATCATATCGATTTATGAAAAATCATACTTACACATAGTAGTAATGAAAATAATCAAACCAACAATAGAAATTGCTAAAGATCATTACATAGAACACAAGGAAAAACCATTTTTCAAAGAGCTTATTGACTACATAACTAGAGGTGAATTGTGTGCGCTAATAGTTGAAGGAGAAAATGCTGTTGAAGAGGTTCGAAAGATAAATGGTGCAACAGACCCTAAAAATGCTGAACCATCTTCAATCAGAGGAAGATTTGCATTGTCTAAATCTGAAAACAGTGTTCATGCTTCAGATTCACCAGAAAGTGCAGAACGAGAAATTAAAATCTGGTTTTCAGAGACTATTCAAAATAACATGATTAATGAAGGAAAAAAATACAGACATTTCAAAGGCAATGAATACTTAATGCTTCATATAGCAAAGCATTCGGAAACTGAAGAGGAAATGGTAGTCTATCAAGCCTTGTACGGGGAAAGAGGCATATGGGTTCGACCGTTGTCCATGTTTTTAGAGAAGGTTGAAAGAGATGGAAAACTGTTAAATAGATTTGAAGAGATTTAAACTCATAACTTTAAAATACAAAAATATGTGTTTAAATTTATAAAAGCATGGTAACAATATAATAAAGTATATATTAGAAGGTGATAAGCATGTATTCAATAATGGCGATAAAGGTAGAGGAGAGGGCAGCAAAGGCTCCTGATTTGCAAGAAATACTTACGGAACATGGATGCATTATAAAAACAAGAGTTGGATTTCACGAGACAGATGAAGATAAATGCTCAATGGATGGCATAATACTTCTTCATTTGTATGGAGACAAAAAAGAATTTCAAGACTTGCAAGAAAAAATAGTTAAATTGGATGGAGTAACACCAAAGTTTGTAGAATTCTAAGTTTATTTAGAATTCTTTTTTTATTTAGTAGGAAAGTTCTCAAAAATGAAGGTAAGAAAAAAGCACAAAAAAGACTTTGATAAAAATTTTGCAGTTGTTCAGTGAAAGTCAAAGTGAGTTTTTTCAAGTAAGACATTTACATTATACAAATTATCAAGTAGCCAGTTGACGAGTGTTTATGAGTAATTAAAAAAGCACGTATATATGAAGAGAATATATGAGTATTTTAAAAGAGAAAATAATTGTTTTAAATAAAACAATTATAAGAGTTAGCTTAATAAGATTAGCACTAAAACCAAAATAGGTGTAATAAATTGGCGTAATTTAGTGGAAAGTTAATATCCGCTTTATGTATTTACCAGTTATAATATATAAAAGATAATCTTATATTTTGAAAGGGGATGTTACAAAATGAAAAAAAGGTTCTTAGTGCTCTTGGTAGCGGTCTTTATGATTATTAGTTTATTTCCAGCTGGAGTCTATGCAGACTTAGGAATTAACTATCAAAAACAATCTATTCCACATTTTACTATTTCCAAGGATGAACTTGAAAGACTTGCATGGCTCAACAATGTTGATCCACAAGAGTTAAAAGATGCCCTCAATGCTGGGCTAGATGAAAACGGCAAATATTCACCATTTTCAAATCTAAAACAGTTGGATAATGGTATTACAGATGAGGAACTTAAAAAAAGAGATTTATTGAAAATTGGAAGTGATGGGACACCAATAGTAAGGATGAATCCGTATTTTAGTAATATCGTACCAGCAGGACAGATTCTAAGGTCTAATCAAGATGCTACAGCATATGTTGCTGCCTCAGGAAAAGTAACAGCAAGTGGCAAAACACCTAAATATGGAATGGTAGCAGTGCATTTTGCTGGGGGGAATCCTGTAAATCCTGTCATTCCATTTGGAACGGCTATATATTTAGATAGGTACATAAGTTTACCTGATGGTACCCAAAGAAGTAATTATACAGTTGAAGATACAGGTTCAGGACATGAAGATTCAACACTATATTGGATTGACCTTTTCTTCGGAGGCCTTAGCAACTATCCAAAAGCTATTAATTTTGGAACCCAAACAGTCACTTATAATCAAATAGTAAATTAGAAGAGAGATTATGAACAATAGAAGAAAAAAGATAATAATTATTCTTATTTCTATAATTATCTGCGCTGGTATATTTATTGTATTACAAGGATTCAAAACACAGCGCTATACGGAAACAGTTTTAGAGAGCAGTAATATTAAAAGCTACTCTGCTAAAGAAGCTATTAATTTTATGACTCAATATATAATTGCACAGAAGCTTATGGAGGATCCATTGTTAATTAGCATAACAAGTACCGACAGTATTGAAAAAGACAAAACAATAGATCCGGGTAAAGACGGAAAGAGGGCCGCTTGGAACGGTGAATTTGGCGATATTAAGGGTTCAAAAGTTATTGTTTGTGCGTTGAGAGGGGATATAATTAGAATAGATTTTATAAGTGAAGCTAAAGATATTCCTGACAATGAAAATGGAGAGAGTCACTTAGCTATTGGAAAATATAGAGTTAATGACATTAAGATAGACTCTAATGATAAAGTAGTATTAGATAAAATCAAAGAATTGAAACTCATGCCAGGTACAACACAACAAGACTGGATTAAAGGATATCATTATTCTATATATGAGTCGGCTATTGATGATTCTTTGATACTTTTGATTTATGGGATATCACCAGAATCACCTAACGAAAAAGGTGAAAGCATGATGGCAATTTGTGAATTTAATGCAAAAGATGGAAGTTTCGTCAGAGCCTCAAAGAAAGTTGGATATGACAAGGATGGTCGCTCTATTTGGGTGCCCATGTAAAAAATCAACAGGAGATTAGCCGGCTGCAGCTCACGCCGGCTTTTGTGTGTAACTGTAATTCTATCAGGTATTATCTACTTAATTCAATTCATAAGTGTACCATTATTTTTAACATGCTTATTTAAAAAGAGTCTTATAATTAACAATACAAATTTTATTGACTTCTTCAGTAACAACGCTGCGAATATTTAGTGGTGTATTTAAAATGAATTCCAATTATCTTTGAAAATTCGCTTAATAGAATATTTGCTCATAAAAAAGATAATACAACAAATTTGAATAAAAGAAAAGACTGAAACTGAGAAAAAACTACCCCTCAAGATTGAGGGGCAGGGGAGTTGATTTTGACGTTAGTCAAATCTTTTTATTAAATTATTTATACAAAAATAGTTAAAATGCCGTAATTATGTTTAAAATTACCAAATTTGTGGTATAATATTTAATTATATTAACAAGGAGTTACTGGAGATGAAAGAAAATAAAAGAGTTGTATATTATATTTGTGACAACCATGATTGGGGTTATGTAAGTTATATTGTGTGGGACATTTTAATGGAAGAATTAAATCTAACTCCCGCAGGTTTCCCCTTTGATGGTAGAGAAGTAATGAAGTATGTGGATGAAAACAAGAACGAATATTATTTTGCTCCTACTGACATAGCTATATGCAGAGATTACACTAAATTCTTACCTGATATGAATAAATATTTTGGCGATTTTGATATGTCAGGAATGGTTACTTGGCACGAAGGAATCAATGCACCTGAAAAGGTCATAACTGTCCATACCATTGGTGATGTCAATTCAGGATGCTTTGGACCGGCAAATCCATTGTATAACCACAATTTAATGTGGGCAATGGAAAAAATCAGAAAAGAAAAGGGGCTGGATGACTTTAGAGTCGTAACTGAAGCTACTCACTGGTCAGGAGTTTATGATGGAGAAGGAGATGCTGGACTTCTTTTGAAATATCCTGTTCCAATGGTGGACATAGAGGTAGGCAGTGAAACTGATAGCTGGTTTAACAAAGAAGCATGTAGAGTTTTGGCGCACTCACTCTTACATATATTTGATGAAGATATAAAACTTCATAATCTACTTTGTGTTGGAGGTGTACATTTTGATCCGAATTTTGCAGAATCGGTCCATGCTTCATGGAATGAAGGACAGGAATTCTTTGGGATTTCTCATATAATAGCAAATCAGTGGCTGGTGTCCGGAGAATATGAAAATGAAAATGGTATAAATAAAGCTTCTGAATGCATTGATTCAATAAAAGGCGGAATAGACGGCATTGTTTTTCATGACAAGCTTAAGGGCTGTTACAAAGATTTAGTTAGAAAACTTGGGGAAAAATACAATGTTCCTATAATAAAACACCAAGCTTTAAGGAACCCAGAAAATATAAGTTGGAATAAATGATATTAATAAATTGGACATAGGAAAAGATTGTGATATAATTAATTAATTAACTTTAGAGATAGCAATAAAAGTAGGAGTGATAAAATGCATAGTGTTCAGAAAATCAGTGAAAATATATATTGGGTAGGCGGCAATGACAGAAGGCTTGAGCGCTTTGAAAATATGTTTCCTATTCCCAATGGTGTGTGCTACAATTCTTTTTTAATTTTAGATGAAAAAACTGCTTTAATGGATACCGTTGATACAGCCATAAGTAGATTGTTTATTGAGAACATAACTCATGTATTAAATGGCAGGGACTTGGATTACTTGGTTATAAACCATATGGAACCGGACCACTGCGCTAATATAGAGGAACTTGTAAAAAGATATCCAAATATTAAAATTGTCGGTAATAAAAAAACATTTCAGTTCATAGGTCAATTTTATGATTTTGATTACAGCATGAATATGCTGGAAGTTAAAGACGGTGAAACTTTGTGTCTGGGAAGACATAATTTGAAGTTTATGACTGTACCTATGGTTCATTGGCCTGAGGTTATGTTTACATATGAAGAAACTGAGAAAATTCTATTTTCTGCAGATGCATTTGGAACATTTGGAGCATTGGCAGGAAATATTTTCTGCGATGAAACGGATTATGACCATTATTATTTGGAAGAAGCAAGACGTTATTATTCAAACATTGTTGGAAAGTATGGACAACAGGTTCAAAGTGCATTAAAGAAATTAAAAGATTATGAAGTAAATATGATATGTTCACTTCACGGACCAATCTGGAGAGAGAATCTACCATATATATTGAACAAATATGATAAATGGAGCAAATATGAACCTGAGAAAAATGGAGTTGTGTTAGTATATGCTTCTATGTATGGAAATATAGAAAATACAATTAATGTTATAGCTAATAAGCTTGCTCAAAAGGGAGTGAAGGATATGCGCGTATATGACATTTCCAAAACTCATCCTTCATACATTATATCTGACATATGGAAATACAGCCATGTGATATTTGGTTCAGTAACATATAACATGGGATTGTATTATGGCATGGAATCCTTATTAAATGAAATAAAAGCTTTAAATATGCAAAATCGTAAGGTTGGACTGGTTGGAAGTGGAACATGGTCACCACAGTCAGTAAAAATAATGCAGGAAATTATAGGCTCTATGAAAAATATGGACATAGTAGGCGAACCTTTCGAAGTAACTTCCTCCATGAAGCAGGAGCAAGAAGAAGTTGTAGATAAATTTGTTGAAGATTTTTTTAAATCAATAAATTAATTAATATTATTTTTTATATAGTAAACTGAAATTGGGGTAATCCCCAATTTTTTTATTTTATATTACTAAGGCAATATGAAACAATTGAATGCGTTTTAAATACACATGTATTCGGACAGAGTATAATTATATTGAAATTAAAAAAGTTAAGTGTTATAATCTGTAAATATATTTATTTTTAAAGAATTAGGTATTAAAAAAAATCATCAGGAGGAAACATGAAATTTGAAACTAAATGCCTTCATGAAGGTTATCATCCAAAAAACGGAGAGCCTAGAGCACTTCCGATTTATCAAAGCACAACATATAAATATGATTCATCTGATCATATAGGTAAATTATTTGATTTAACTGAGTCAGGACATATGTATTCACGTATTTCTAATCCAACCGTTGCTGCAGTAGAAGAAAAAATTGCCGCTATGGAGGGCGGGATAGGTGCTATGTGCACTACATCAGGGCAGGCAGCTTCCTTGCTGTGTCTTTTGAATGTATTAAAAGCTGGAGATCATTTTATAAGCGTAGCTTCAATTTACGGAGGAACCATAAATCTTTTTGCTGTAACATTAAAGAAATTCGGCATTGAATGTACATTTGTAAGCCAGGATTTATCAGACGAGGAAATTCAAAAAGAGTTCAAAGAAAATACAAAGGTAGTATTCGGAGAAACTATAGCAAACCCTTCACTTGTTGTATTTGATATTGAAAGATTCGCACGACTTGCTCATAAAAATAATGTGCCGTTAATAGTTGACAATACATTTGCAACTCCATATCTTTGCAGACCTTTTGAGTTTGGTGCAGATATTGTTACTCATTCTACTACAAAGTACATGGATGGTCATGCAGTGCAACTTGGTGGTGCAATAGTTGACAGCGGAAATTTCAATTGGGCAAACGGAAAATTCCCTGAATTTACTGAGCCTGATGAATCGTATCACGGAGTAGTTTACACTGAGCACTTCGGCAAAGCGGCTTATATTGCAAAAGCAAGAGTTCAACTTATGAGGGACATCGGCGCATATCCATCTGCTAATGCTGCATTTTTATTGAATTTAGGTCTTGAGACATTAGCAATTAGAATGGACAGACATTGCTGCAATGCATTAAAGGTTGCTGAGTTTTTAAGTAATTCTGATAAAGTTGAATTCGTAAGTTACCCTGGATTAAAAAACGATAAATATTATGAACTGGCTAAAAAGTATGTTCCTAATGGATGTGCTGGTGTAATTTCAGTATCTATAAAAGGAAACAGAGAGAATGCAGTTAAATTTATTGATTCATTAAAACTTGCTTCAAATGAAGTCCATGTTGCAGACATACGCACCTGTGTTCTTCATCCAGCAAGCTCCACACACAGACAGCTTAGTGACAGCCAGTTAAAAGCGGCAGGCATTACTCCCGGGTTGGTAAGACTTTCAGTAGGAATTGAAAATATCGATGATATAATTGAGGATTTAGAGCAAGCATTAGAACAAATTTAATTATAGAAAAAAATCAAGAACATATAAGCTCTTGATTTTTTTGGTTTTTCTTTATTTAGAATTATTTTGAGACTTACTCAAACATTGGAACGATTCTTTGTTCTAACACATCTACTATTCCTAAATCACTCATTTTGGCTTCTGGTATTACAGGAAGTGCTAGCGTGGCAATGCGAAGGAGAGGATTTTCACTTTCTGTCAATCCTAGATTTCTTAATGCTTTTTTCATTTCAGTTGATTCCTCAGATAATTCAACACATGTTTTTTTAGACATTAAGCCGGCAATCGGAAGAGCAAGGCTGCCTTTTATAACGCCTTCTGAGGCACAGCTTAAGCCGCCGCCATTTTCCATAATTTTCATAGCTGCTGCATAACCATTTTGGGGATCATCATAAACAACTATCAAGTTGTGGCAATCGTGTGATACAGTGCTGCCTACAGCTCCATGCTTAGTGCCAAAATTTCGCACAATTCCATAGCCAATAGTATTGTGCTCATGGTGTCTGTTTATAACAACAACATATTTTAAATCATTATCAGAGGAAATATCCAGACAGCCATTTATAACAGGCAGTTCTTCGAATATAAATTCTGTGTCTGCAGAATTAAAGTCTAAATATTTAATAATTCGAGTATTGATTTTGCCTTCCACTATTGGTGTTTTGAAAACAAAATTATCTATTGTGAGATTTTCAATAATTACTGTGTTTCTTTCTTCTAAATCAAAATTTATATTTTCGATTTCTTCAATCAATTTCCCGTTTTTTGCTGCTAATTTGCCTTCAAAAAAAACAGCATATGGATTCATGTCTTCCAAATCATCTACAAGAATTAAATCAGCAATAAATCCAGGTGCTACTGCCCCTAAATCTTTTGCACCTATTTCTCTTGCGACATTTAATGTTGCACTTCTAATGGCATCAATAGGATGCATTCCGCAATGAATAGCTTTCTTTACAACATCATTCATATGCCCATTCTTAATAATATCCTCAGGTTCTCTGTCATCTGTGCAGAGAGTTAGATTGTCAAAATATCTAAAACCTTTGATTCCATCTATTATTGCTTCAACGTTTTTGCTGATTGAGCTTTCTCTTGCATCCACAAACATACCAGATCTGATTTTTTCTCTTGCTTCAGCAGAAGTTGTACTTTCATGGTCACTATTTGGGCCCGCACAAAGGTAAGCGGATAATTCTCTTCCGGTTAAATTAGGTGCATGACCTTCGATAAACATATTTTTTTCATCAACAGCATTAATAATGCTCGTCATTCTTTCATCGCTATTGATAACTCCTACAAAATCCATAACTTCAGCAAGTCCTATAACTCTATCAAGATTCAAAAGAGATTTAACTTCTTTATGAGAGAACTTAGCTCCTGAATTTTCCAGGCCAGGTACTGCAGGCACACATGAAGGCACTAAAATCAGCTGTCTCATTGGTAGATTTAAGCTACATTCATGCATGTAAATAACACCTTCCATACCACATACATTTGCGATTTCATGAGGGTCAGTTATCATGGTGGTTGTTCCGTAGGGAATAACAGCTTGGGCTAGATTCCTAGGAGTCATCATGGTGCTTTCAATATGAGCATGGGCATCAATAAAGCCAGGTAATAAATACCTGCCTTTTGCATCGCAATAATGAGTTCCTATCAGCCTTTTCTCGCATGGATTTTCTCCGTCAGGGTCACATTGTATGTGAGCTATGTATCCATCATAAATTCCAACATCACCCTTGTAAATTTCTCCTGTAAATACATTTATAATTTGCGTATTTATTATGACTAAATCACATGGTTTTTTTCCAAGTGCAGCTTCAACTAAATCTCTTCTATTCTTAGTTTTTATTTTCATATGGCACCCCTTTAATTTATAAAGTCATATACAAATATATCCATTTATTTTAATAATAATGCTTTCTAAACCTTTTGTAAAGAAAGTATTAATAGTATTTATGAAATCATTAGCTATTTATGATTCGAATTATAGAAAAAAATCCCAATAAATATTAAAAACATGTTTTAATAGAAATTTTCCTGGGTAATAATCATTTAGATAATTTAAATAGGAGGAACAACATGACTGTTAAATGGAACGGAACAAATTTACTTAAAACTATTGCAGAAAATGAAAAATCAGCGACAAATCTTTACAGAGCACTTGCAAGCGAAGCAAGAATAGGCGAAAAATTTTTCGAGCAATTAGCAAACGATGAAGAAAGACATGAAAAAATTTATAATGCCTTATTGAA
>JAQSYS010000298.1 GCA_029256005.1 Sedimentibacter sp. | reverse complement strand
GAAACACATTGGACTTAAGCGCTATACCTGCCATTAAAAAATTAAGTCATCTGCCGATAATTGTAGATCCAAGTCATGCAACAGGTAGATGGTGGATGGTAGAACCTTTAGCATTAGCTGCTGTTGCTGCAGGTGCTGACGGTCTTATTATAGAAGTTCACAATGATCCGGAAAATGCTCTTTGCGACGGTAATCAATCCATAAAACCAGAAAAGTTCCACCAGCTTATGTATAAATTAAAACTCATTGCTAAGGCCATAGGAAGAGATATGTAATGAAAACTTTACGCGTTGAAATACCAGACAAAAATTACGATATTGTTATAGAAAATGGCTTATTTAAAAAATTAGGAAGCGAAATTAGGAAAATATACAAGGGTTCAAAAATAGCTGTCGTAACTGACAGCAATTTGTATGATTTGTATGGAACTGAATTAAATGATATTCTGTCAGAAGAGAATTATATTCCTGATTTTATTGTTGTGAAGCCCGGTGAAAGCAGCAAGACAATAGAAACATTAGAGCATGTTTACTCAAAACTTGCTCTCTTTAATATTACTAGAAGTGATTTGATTATCGCTTTTGGAGGCGGTGTTGTTGGTGACTTGGCAGGCTTTGCAGCAGCAACTTACTTAAGAGGAATCAGTTGCATTCAAATACCTACCTCCTTGCTAGCTCAAATCGACTCGAGTATAGGTGGTAAGACTGCAATAAACCTCAAAGAAGGCAAGAATCTTGCAGGAAGCTTCTGTCAGCCATTAAAAGTTCTTATAGATCCTGAAATTTTATTGAGTCTTCCTGAAAAATACATAAAAGATGGACTAGGAGAAGTAATAAAATATGCATGTATCAAGGATAACAACCTTTTCAACTTTTTAATGAGCATTAATTCTAAAGATGTACTGTTTAATAACATAGAGCAAGTTATTTATGATTGCTGCAACATAAAAAAAAGACTGGTTGAAAATGATGAAAAGGATACAGGAGAGCGCATGCTTTTAAACTTTGGTCACACTATAGGTCATGCGATAGAAAAGCATATGAATTATCAGGTTAGCCACGGCGAAGCAGTATCGGCAGGTATGCTGCACATAACCAAAAATAGCGAGAATTTAGGGTATACTGAAGCAGGTACCTATGAAAAAATTAAAAACATGCTCAATCACTTTCATATTGATGATCATTCTAATTTAATCAATCAAGATATTAAAAAGTATGTATATCTTGACAAGAAGAATCTAAGCGGAGAAATCAACCTGATATTGTTAAAAAAAATCGGTTATGCATTCATTCATAAAGCATCCCTTGCAGATGCAGAAAAATTCATAAACTAGACGGAGTATTTATGAACTCAATAAAAATAATACCATCTAAGTTAAAAGGAAAAGTCATAATACCTCCTTCCAAAAGTTTATTACACAGAGCAATTATCTCTGCTTCATTGTGCAATGATGAAAAAAGCAAAATCAACAACCTCATCTTTTCAGATGATATTAAGGCAACTATTGGAGGAATGAGGTCTCTGGGAGCTGAAATAAGTATTTCCAAAAACAAAGTATACATAAAAGGAAATAACTTGATTAAGCAAAATCCTCTTATTAACTGCATGGAATCCGGCTCAAGTCTTAGATTTTTGATTCCTGTCGGCCTCGCTTTAACTAGCAGTTTAAGTTTTACAGGAAGCAAAAAATTGTTTGAAAGACCTCTTGATGTATATTATGACATTTTCAAAAAACAGAACATAAATTATAAAATAAGCGAAAATTTACTATATATAAACGGCAATTTTTCATCAGGTAATTTCAAAATTCCCGGCAATGTCAGCTCACAGTTTATTTCAGGATTACTGTTTTCTCTGCCCCTTCTTGAAGGCGACTCAGAAATTTCTATAATCGGTAATCTTGAGTCAAATGCATACGTTGACTTGTCAGTTGAAGTATTAAATAAATTTGGTATCAACATTGAACGTAATGACAAAATCTTTTACATACGAGGCGGACAGAGCTATAAAAGCTGCGAATATTCTGTTGAAGGCGATTATTCCCAAGCTGCATTTTTTTTGGTTGCAAATGAACTTGGAAACGAAATAGAATGTCTTGGTTTAAATAAAGCATCTAAACAGGGAGATAAGGAAATAATAAACATAATTAATATGTTCAAAGACAGCAATGATATAATTATTGACGCTTCTCAAATTCCAGATTTAGTCCCTATAATTACAGTTCTTGCTGCATTAAAAGAAAATTGTACGACTACAATAATAAATGCCCATCGTCTTCGAATAAAGGAATCTGACAGATTAAAGGCTGTAACAACCGAAATGAATAAATTAGGAGCATGTGTTCGTGAAACAAAGGATGGTCTCATAATAAATGGAAAAGCATCATTAATTGGCGGCACTAGCGTAAATAGCTGGAATGACCACCGCATTGCAATGTCGTTAGCTATTGCAGCAACAAGGTGTAAAAGTGATATAATATTAGAAGATTATCTAGCAATTAATAAATCTTATCCTCATTTTTGGAATGATTATAAAAGCATTGGAGGTGCTGCTATTGAGCTCAATAACAGGCAATAAATTAAAAGTGAGTCTGTTTGGAGAATCACATGGAGAAGGTATCGGAGTTGTTATAGACGGACTTCCTCCTGGAATTAAGTTAGACCTAGACTATATTGACATTCAAATGGAAAGGCGAGCACCTGGAAAAAGTGATTTCACATCTGCACGCAGAGAAAAGGATACATATAAAATACTCAGTGGATTTTTTGAAAATAAAACTACAGGCACCCCTCTTTGTGCTGTTATATTTAATGAAGATATTAAATCCGAGGATTACAGTGAATTAAAGAATAAAATGCGCCCGGGACATAGTGATTATAGCGGGCACGTTAAATATCAAGGCTATAATGATTATCGCGGTGGCGGACATTTTTCCGGAAGATTGACTGCCCCTTTGTTATTTGCAGGTTCTATAGCATTGCAGCTTTTAGAAGACAAGGGCATATACATAGGAAGCAGAATAAAAAGCATTTACAATATCAAGGATGAAACTACTTTTGATTTATCTGTAAATGAAATTCAAACTCTTAAGAGCATGAA
>JAQSYS010000297.1 GCA_029256005.1 Sedimentibacter sp. | reverse complement strand
ATCACTTCCTCTTTTAATAACTTCTTTCATTTTTGACATTATTTTTTCGTAATTACCCTTTGAATGAGGAACAAGGCAGTTTGTGCAATCTTTTATATTGTGATTTTTAATAAAATTTCCACCACAATCATCTTTTAACATATATAAAGGACAATAGCAAAACAAACAATTAAAATTATCTGTATCTGTAGTTTTATGGCATGGAAAATATTCGCATTTATTATTTTGAAAAAATTTATAATTATCAATTTGAATTTCATCATTTTTATTCATCTTTAACCTCATATAATTTTAATTTGTATTAATTCATCTGCATTTCAAGAGTTTACCAAAGCAATTACAGACTTTAACCTAAAATACCTATATATTATCAAACTCATCACACCAAAGAACTACTTCATTTTTTCCAGTGACTTTTTTATATCTATTATTCTTTGATTTGTAGAACCTTTAAATCTGAGATTATTTTGAAAAAACTTCTCATCGTATCTACCATCAACCAATACATCACAGTATTTCAACAAACTAAAATATAATTTATTATTAAGTATCTCTTCGTAGGTGTGTCCACTGTATATCCAAATATCCTTATTGGTAGTGGTTTTAATTTTTTCAGCCAAGATAGCAAGGTATTCTGCCTGCAGCATAGGCTCACCACCTATAAAAGTGATGTTTGTAAAGCTTCCTGTAATTTTTTCAAACACCTCATCAATTTCCAGAGCATGTCCAGAATTTATATCCCATAAATCTTTTTTTCATAACTTCCTCCTTAATTTATTAACTGTATATTTATACAGTCATAATCTCTTTTAATCTGTCCACAATAAATTTATAGCATTTTTGTTTTCTCCCAATCCGGTAAAAAACATATTTACATTAAAACCGTTCTCAGTTAATTTAGTCTTTATAGAATCTTCATCATCTGACCCAATATCATTTAAAGCATGGTCTCCTGAAACTATTAACAGTGGATAAAGATAAATTTTATTATATTTATTTTCATTTAATTCACACATTATGTCGTCAATATATGGCTTCCCCTCAATATTAACTATATAAGAATTACTCACATCACTCCTTAGAAGTCTTATAACTTCCTTATAGTATTTGTGTGAGTCATGTTCCGATCCGTGTCCTACTAGAATCACAGCTTCATCTTCCTGCAGCTCAGTCTTTATGTAAGATTTTATAACATTAATTTCGTTGTCCCCTAGTTGTCCATCTAAAAAAGTTCTTGCCACTTTAAGTTCTTCAAAATCGTTTCTATATTCATTAACTGCTCTTAAAATTTTCTCATACTCAAATCCCGGTATCACGTGAGTTACAGATACATAAACATGAGTGTAGTTATTATCCTTTAACTTCTGAAGACAGCTTTTCATATTGTCAATATCTATATTTTCTTCTCTCTTCATCTTTCTTCTTATGATTTCAGAAGTGAATACTCTGAAGAAATCAATCTCCTTGTATGTATACTTAGCTGCATTCTCAATTGTTTCAATATATTTTTCTCTTGAATCCTTTATTGAACATCCGAAACTAGCAACAACTATTGCCTTTTTCATAATACCTCCGATATGTCTAATTTTTATTTCATTTCTCTGTAACTCATATATACGCCTATAAAATACAATACTACTGCATAAACAAGTAGGACAAAAATTGAATTGTGAGAAAAATCCTCCTTTAACACTATATTTCTAAGCGAAACTGATGCATGAGAAAGTGGCAAAATACCGATAATTTCCTTTGCAACACCTGGTAGATTCTCCAACGAGAAAAATGTTCCGCAGAGAAATGACATTGGAGTCATTATATATGTATTAAACCTGCTCATATCATAATGACTTTCAATTGATAAAGCAGCAGCGTATCCTAGTGCTGAAAATACAAAGCTGTTTAAAAAACAAATTGTTATGAAATATAAGTCGATATGTATTACTACTCCAAACAATAATGATACTAATACAATCAGAGTTGTTGCATAAATACCTCTTAATGCTCCCGACAAAATATACCCTAATGACATGAGTTGCATACTTATGGGAGAAGTCAGATAATATTCAAAGCTTCTTTCATGCAGCTTTGATACTATAATCCTTGATGATACTGCATTAAAGCCTGTATTCATAGTAGTTATGGCTATAATTCCAGGTATGATGAAATGCATGTATGTAGATCCTTCCACCACAAAATCTTTTCCTAGTCCCCACCCAAATGCAATCAAATACAAGACCGGGCTCATGATAGCAGATGAGGTTATTCTTATTATTTGTCTTTTAAAAAATAAATACTCTCTCCACAGCACAGTAGCTATTTCCATCATAATACCTTCCTATTTGTAAAATTGTAAAAAACATCTTCCAATGTTGTTCTTCTTATGGTGTAATTCTGGCTTTCTATGCATGTAGAATAATCAATTGCGCTGTTCTTGCTTTCAAAGAATTTATACACCGTTTTTAACTCATTATCAAAATATTCAACAGTGTATGCACCAAGCTGCTCTTTTAATTTCTCTGGTGTATTGTTTTGAATAATTGTACCGCTCTCAATAAGACATACTCTGCTGCACAAGTATTCCGCTTCTTCAATATAATGAGTAGTCAAAAGCACAGTCTTATTCTTGGCCTTCATATATTTTAAAATATCCCATATTTTTCTTCTTCCATTTAAATCTATACCTACGGTAGGTTCATCCAGTATAATAATGTCTGGATCATTTATAAGTGCTTTTGCAATGGTTAGTCTCCTTGCCATTCCTCCAGACAAATTCAAAACTTTTCTATCCTTGAAATCAGATAATTCCACTAATTCTAAAAGCTCATGTATTTTATCTCTATAATTAACCACTCTGAAAAGTTTTGCGGCAAAGAGTAGATTTTCATACACAGTCAACTCCTTGTCCAAATTTGAATATTGTGGAACAATGCCCATAATTCCCTTGATTTTTTTATTATTTCTATTCATTAAGCTTCCGTTAATAACCACATTTCCAGTTGTAGGATTTAACAACCCTGTAATTATTTTTATTATGGTAGTTTTCCCTGCTCCGTTCGGTCCCAAAATTCCAATGAATTCACCTGAGTCTATAACTAAATCAA
>JAQSYS010000296.1 GCA_029256005.1 Sedimentibacter sp. | reverse complement strand
TCAGGAACTGTGAATTTAATTTCACCGACATTTAAATTTGCTTTAATGTTATCGGAATTTGATATATCACTAAATGAAACTTCTAAATCACCAGTATTACTATTAAAGTTAGAAGTTCCTGAGGCAATGCTGTTTATCAGTGTTATATTACCTACATTAGTGCTTAAATCATAAGATCCAGCAGCATTTTCTACATTTATATCTCCAACATTGTTGTTTATTTCAAAATTGCCTTCGTTGTTAATGATATCAATATCGCCTACATTTAATGATATTGTAAAGTTATTTATATTTTTTGGCAAACTTATTGTTAATTCTGTTTGTATATTGCTGTTATCTAATAATTTATCATCTTCAAATGTTGTGTCTATATCAATAGAATTTAAATTTTCATCCACTTTGAAGCTAAACTCATCAATTAGCTTTTGAGCATTTTCCTTTGAACTTGATTTAGCTATTATATTTAAGCCTATTATTGCTTCAGTGGATTCATGTGTTTTTATGGTTATATCTCCAACTGAGCTCTCAATGTTTAAGGAATTTATGTTTTCAGCTGCTATATTAAAGGATTCTTGTTTTTCTACTGAATCCTTTCCTACCGTGTTTATGATTGCTTCAGTAATTTTGTCTGAAACATCCTTTACTGCGTTTTCATCAACCTCATTAAATGAAGTGCATGAGCTTAATAAAAGTAGTGCTGATATAACAATTAAGATACTGCTTAGTTTCTTCATTATACTCCTCCTATAAATTAATCTTATTTTCTAATAGATATCCTGAGAAGAATGTTAATATTATGCTTTGTGCTATTGACCAAATATTTATCGGCATCATTATATAAACCAACTCAGTTGCAGTAGGGCGTGACATCGAAAACGAGTTATAGTAAGGTGTCAATAAATTATATACTTCAGAAGAAACATAAGAAATCGCCCAGTTCAGAACAATAAATATTAAAAAGCTTAAGAAACCACCGAATTTAATCTCTGAGAAAATGCTTTTTCTTATTGTCATTGCAGTATAAACAGTTGTAATAAAGCTTATTAAAAATAAGAGAGCAGTTAACAGGAACATAAATACATGAGCAAGGTTAAAACCAAAGCTTCCTGATACTAACTTGTCAACAGTAATTATTATCTCATTAAAGTTAATCTCAGCTCCTGAAATATAAATTATATAGGCACCATTAATGAGGACGTATATAAAATAAATCAAAAGTATGGATAATCCTTCAATAACAGCAGTAATAAGTTTCGAAACGATTATTTCATATCCACTGTTGGGAGTCATGAATAACATGTATCCGGACCTCTTATTCAAATCATCACTGTACATCTTAATTATATCACTGATGTATACAACAGCCATTACCATTGGGAAAAAAACTAAAAATATGGAACTGCCTGCCACTCCCTTGGTAAATAAAAATAAATTCAGTACGGCAGACGCAATTAATGCAATAATAGCGGATTTATATTTTTTTATAAACTCATACTTTATTAATTTAAGCATTCTTAAAAACCTCCTTGTAAATTCCTTCAATTGATAATTCTCTAGACAGTCGAAGCTCTTCTGCATCGCCTGAAAGCTCAACGTTGCCGTCCTTTAAAAATATAACTGAATCAAGAATTTTTTCTATTTCACTAACTAAATGAGTAGATATAATAAATGTCTTTGTTTCGCTGTAGGACCTTGTTATTAAGTCCATTATCACATCTCTCGACAACACATCAACTCCGTTTAAAGGTTCATCAAGCATGTATAAGTCTACATTTCTTGAAAGTGCAAGAGCAATCTTTAACTTTCCTACTAGCCCGGAGGACAGCTTTGAAATTTTGAATTCAGTATCAACATTGATTTCTTTCAGTATTTTATATGCATTAGCTTCTTGGAAATCAGAATACATGTCTGTATAAAATTTAACTGCATCTTTGACTTTGAAGGATTCATATAAAAAATTTTCTGTCGGCATATAGGATATATCTGCTTTTGTTTTGTAAGAAAGTGCCTGATGGTTTAATATAACATTGCCTGATGTCTGATTGTGAAGTCCGGCAATTACTTTCATCAATGTGGTTTTTCCGCTTCCGTTAGGGCCTAATAAACCATATATTTTTCCTTGTTCCAAGGATAAATTAATATTTTTTAAAGCTATCTTGTTATAATATTTTTTGTTTAAGTTTTCAATTTTTAATAAATCCATTATTATTCAATCCCTTCCCTATAATTATCTTCTAATTCAATAAGCTTTATCATTTCTTCTTTTGAATACCCTATCTGCTGCATACCTTTAATGAATGTTTCTATTTGTTTTTTTGCCATTTCATATCTTAAGTTGTTGATTCGTTCTGGCTCCTCTGTAATAAATGTTCCCAGACCTCTTTTGGTAAATAAAATTTCTTCCATCTCCATCTCCTTATAAACTCTTGCTACAGTATTGAAATTAATCCCAAGTTCATTTGAGAAATCCCTTGAGGAAGGTACTTTATCCCCAGCTGCAAGCTTTCCCATTACGATATCTTGTTTGATTTTTTCCATTACTTGTATATAAATAGGTATATTATTGTTAAACTCCATACTTCACCTTCTTTAGCTTTTTAACTAAGTATCATAGACTTATAGTACACTAATACATTGTGCAAGTCAATAGAATATTTGTTAACAAAAAGAAATATTTTACAATTTTCATTCTTGACACTTATTGTCTCAAGGTATATACTTCTTACAAATTTGTAAACCTCAAAGAGTTCAAAATTATGCGAACAGCAGTGCGCATTAACTATAAATGTACTATATATTTTTAATTTAACGGAGGATTATATGCACAAGAAGTTATTTATTCCTGGTCCTATTGAAGTTAAGCAGAATGTATTGGAAAAAATGTCTACTCCTATGATAGGTCACAGAAGCAAGGATGCTTCCAAACTTCAAAAAGATATTTCAAATAAATTGAGGAAGTTATTTTATACCGAAAATGAAATTTTACTTTCCACATCCTCCGGAAGTGGTTTAATGGAAGCAGCAATAAGATGTTGTACCAATAAAAGAGCAGCAGTGTTTTCAATAGGTTCCTTTGGTGACAGGTGGCATGAAATGGCTTTG
>JAQSYS010000015.1 GCA_029256005.1 Sedimentibacter sp. | reverse complement strand
GATTTGCCTCGTTCTTCAGCACTCATTAAATGTATTGCTTTTGAACCGATTACTCCCGGTATTTTTTTTTCTCCTACTAAGACAACCTTTGAGTTTAAAACTCTTTGGTCAATTCCTCCAACTTCCTGAAATTTTATGAAACCGTCAGAATCTATGTGTGATACCATAAGCCCTACTTCATCCATGTGAGCTGCTACCATTATTTTCTTGTTGCTTCTGCCTTTGTTGTGAGCTATTACATTTCCAAGCTTATCAACATAATATTCACAGCCTATTTCGTCTAATTTATTTTTTATATAATTTCTAACTTCATATTCACAACCTGATAGGCCGGAAAGTTCAGTTAATTCTTTTAAAAACATAATATTTCCTCCAAATCAGAATTATCAAGCTCATTTATGAAACGTGCTATAGCCTTACCTGTGATTTCAACATCCTTTATATCTATTGTTTCAACAGATGTATGCATGTATCTTAACGGTATTGACAATAAAATGCATGGAACACCTTCTCTATTTATCTGAACAGCTTCTGTGTCTGTTCCTGTTTTTCCGGGAGTAGCCTCATACTGCATTGGATAATTGTATGACTTACATACTTCAATGAATTTTTTTGTAAGTTTATGATTTAATCTTCCTCCAAATGCAACAATAGGGCCTTTTCCCAATTCACAGATTTCAGGTGGCATGCCTGGTGCCTTACCAAAATCAACATCTAATACAATTGCAATATCGGGATTTATCTTGTAGCTGGCAGTAGTTGAACCCCTATAACCGGTTTCTTCTTGAGCTGTTGCGGCATAATAAATAGTGCTTTTGTGTGATAGTTTTCTTAATTCTTTTGCAGTTTCCAGCATTACTGCAACGCAAGCCCTATCATCTAAGGCTTTTGCCGACACTACACTTCCTTGGAGTGAAACAGGTTCTCTATTAATTGTTGCAATATCTCCGACTCTCACAAGTTTTTCAAGTTTTTCCTTTGAATACCCAGTGTCTATGTATAAGTCCTTTAATTTTAGTGCTTTTTTTCTTTCAGCTTCAGCTGTTACATGTGGAGGCTTAATTCCTATTACTCCAAATACGTTTTCTTTTCCATAAACTGTAACATCTTGTGCAACCAATGATGCCGGATTAATGCCACCTACTGAAGTAAAGCTTAAAAATCCATTATCAAGAATTTTTGTTACCATTAAGCCAATTTCATCAATATGTGCAGCCATCATGATACTTTTGCCATTAGTTCCATCTTGTTTAAAAATGTAGCTTCCTACTTTGTCCTTTTCACTAGAATCTGTGTAGGGTTCAAAATATTTTTTTAAAATGTTTCCATTTATATGTTCGAAGCCAGAAACAAAATGGTTAGAACATACATCAAATAAAAATTCCTTAAGCATTATTCCTCCTAAATTTAATATATTTTTTCAGGAACAAGTCCTTTGACTATATGATATATAAAAACAAATAAAAAGCAATTGAGTGCGATTTTAATCAATCGCTCATTCAATTGCTCATCAATTGCTTATCAATCGCTAACTATTTATTTTTGTTACTTTAACAAATCTCCCAGAGCATCTCCAATAGATTCACCGATAGTAAAGTTGGCTTCTTCTGGTTGATATGCAGTTGATTCTTCGTGTGAAAATTCATCGCTTTTTTCTTCCAAAATGAATGTAAGATTCATGTTCTTACCTTTTATGTCAACGCCAAGAACCTTTGCATCCTTTACTTCTCCTACTTTAACTACTTGTGCAGGAGTTCTTAATTTTTCTGTTGAAACTTTCGCTATAGGAATAAAGCAGTCAATATTACCGTTTACGCTAACATGAACTCCGTCAAGTAATATACGAGTTACTTCAACAGGTATTATATCATCTTTATTGATATTTTTAGAATACTTGTCAAAAGGATGCTCAACCAATTGCTTTAAACCAAGGCTTACTTTTCTGTCTTTTCTTGTAATATTTAAAATTTTAGCTGTAACTTCCTGACCTTCTTGAACAACATCAGTTACCTTTTCAGTTCTAGCCCAGTCTAAATCTTTTATGTGAAGCAAGCATTCAATTTCATCAACTTCTACAAAAGCACCGAAATCAGCTATTCTTGTTACCTTTCCAGTAACAACATCACCTTTTTGGTGTTTGTCTAAGAAAATTGCCCAAGGGCTCTTTACTGTTGCTTTGTAGCTTAAAGACAATTTCTTGTTTTCTTTATCTATACTTTTAACTTTTACGCTTATTTTATCGCCTGTTTTTAAAACTTCTGAAGGATGTTTAATTCTTGTCCATGCAATTTCATTTATATGTAACAAACCATCTATTCCGTTTATTTCAACAAAAGCGCCATAGTCTTGAATATTTTTAACTGTTCCTTCGTAAATTTCGCCTTCTTTGATTGTTTCCCAAACTTCATTATCTTTTGCAGCTTTTTCAACTTTTTCAATAGCTCTTGAAGTTAATACTAACTGTTTTCTTCCCTTATTGTTTTTAGTTTCTAAAACTTGAACTTTTAATAATCTACCTACATATTCAGAAGGGTCAACATTTCTTTGTACTGATATTTGGTTTCTAGGAATAAAACCCTTAATTCCTTTTACTTTACCGTAAATTCCATATTGAGAAGCTTCTATAATAGTTGTTTCAATTACTGTTCCTTCAATTCTCATTTTTTCTAGTTCATCCCAGATTTTATGTTCTTCCATAGGTCTTCTGGTTAAAACAACATTACCGTCCTGGTCCGAAATCCTAACAACTTGAGCGTCTATTTCGTCCCCTTCTTTTATTACTTTTGTTAAATCTGGTATTTCTGTGAGGGAAAATTCATCTCTAGTGATAATTCCATCTGATTTATAATTGATGTTTACAGAAACGGCTTCAGGCGTAACATATATAACTGTTCCTTTTACTCTTTCACCAGTTCTGATATAAGATACTCCACCATAATTTTCAAGCAAATCATGCATTGTTCCTTGTTCTGCTTGGTTCTCTTTTTCAACCTGTTCATTCATGTTGTTATTTAGGTTTTCCAACATTTTAATAACCTCCTCAATTATCCAGTCAGGGGCGGATGCTCCTGCGGACACTCCCACAATAGTATTTTTATCAATATAGTTATAAGGTATCTCCTTATAATTTTCAATTAAGAACGTATTAGGACAGATAATTTTACTTAGCTCATATAATTTTTTTGTATTAGAGCTATTTTTTCCGCCTATTATAAGCATTATATCACATCTTGAAGCAAGTTCAATACATGCTTCCTGTCTTTTTCTTGTTGCATCGCATATTGTATTATGTATTTCTATATTTTTTAAATTATTTTCATTTATCGTTTCACAAATTTTCTGAAAAGTATCAGTATTAAATGTAGTTTGAGATACCATGCAATATTTTTTATCGTTATCAATATTTATTTTTAAAAGTTCTTCAGCACTGCTTACAACAGAAGCCTCATTATTGCACCATCCAAGTATCCCCAAAACTTCAGGATGATTTTTATCTCCTATGATAATAATATCATACCCGTTATTTTTGTATTCTTCCACTATTTTATGTATTTTTTTTACTTTTACACACGTAGCATCAATTACTTCTATATTATTTTCTTCTAGATTTTCAATAATGCTTTTTCCCACACCATGAGTTCGTATCAAAAGCTTTGCATCATTTGCTTCAGGAATGTCATCAACTACAATCATTCCTTTTTTATTTAATTTATCAACAACATCCTTATTATGAATTATTTCACCATAACTGTAAAGCTTTTTTTCAGTATCCAACATCTTATCAGCTTTATCTACAGCTATTTTTACTCCTGAACAAAATCCGTTGTAGTTAGAAATTTCAATTTTCATCGTTTTTCCTGTCTTTTAAGATATAAATATCTCTCAAAATTTGTACGCCAATTTCTGTATAAATTTCTGTATTTGGCTTGCCATCGATATTTTCAAAGTAATCCTTAGCTTCTCCAAAATATATATCAAGTCTGCCTCTAAATTTATAAGGTCCTTTGATATAAAACGGAATAATGTTTGATTTTGCTTTATATGCAATTAAAGCAATACCAGGCTTTGCATTATTTTCATTGAATTCCTTAACACGTGTGCCTTCAGGAAATATTCCAAGAATTCCTTTGTTATTTAAAACTGCTAAAGAATTTTTTATAGCAGACATGGATACTCCTTGTCTGTCAACTGGAAAAGCTCCAAGTTTTCTAAATAAATATCCAAGTATTTTTTTGTCAAACAATTCTCTTTTGCCCATGAAATGAACTTGTCTTTTGGTAGATACAGCAAGTATTACGGGATCAATCATGGATTGATGGTTTCCGCAAGCAATTAAGCTTCCATCGATTTTATTAATATTATCTGCATTATGTACTTTTAAATCAAATACTATGAATACTAATATCTTTAAAATTACTAAAATCAATTTATAAAACATTGTATCCTCCAATAATGTCGGCAATGGTTTTAACTACTTCATCTAAACTCATATAAGTTGTATCAATTAATATTGCATCTTCAGCTTTTTTTAAAGGAGAAATTGTTCTTGTTGTGTCATTTATATCTCTCTGCTTCAAATCAGAAAGCACATCATTAAATTCAGATTCAAAACCGCTGGCTGTAAGTTGATTGTATCTTCTGGTTGCGCGTATTTCCTCTGAAGCAGTTATGAAAAACTTATAATCAGCATTTGGAAATACTTTAGTTCCAATATCACGGCCGTCTAAGACAACATTTTTATTTTCAGCAATCTTTCTTTGAAGCTCTACCATTTTTATGCGTACATTTTTTAAAGCAGAAATTTGTGAAGCCCCAATTGATATATTTTCATCTCTTATTAAAGATTCTACATCATTATTATCCAAATATATATTGTTGTTGTAATAATCTACAGAAGTTGATTTTAGCATTTCATCAATTTTATATTCATTTGCTTCATTTATTTCTATATTGCTTTTATAAGCTTTATATGCTAGTGCTCTATACATGGCACCGGTGTCGATATATTCAAAATTTAATCTTTTGCTTAATAATTTTGCAACAGTGCTTTTGCCTGCTCCTGATGGACCATCTATTGCAATTATCATGTTAAGTTCCTTTCATTTTAGTTTAATAAACACTTTATTATTATATTACAAATTTTGAAATATAACAACAAAATTTTTTCATTATGTCAATGCATGGCAAAAAAATACAGGGACGTTTCATCGTCTTATAAAAGACAAATATAACGTCCCCAAGTATATATAATAATCATTCATTTTGATAAATACTGTGATTATCCCAAAGCTGTTCAAGCCTATTATAGTATTCGACTATATCTTCTTTTTCTTTTAAGCTTATGTTTGTTATCAAATTGTTTATCATGCACAGCGGAACAACCAAGGAATCAACAAATGATACTATGTTGCTTTTTGCCAAGAGTGAAATATCTGCCAAATTGTATACAGGAGATGCTTCAGTATCTGTAATAGCAACTATTTTAGCATTTCGTTCTTTGATAAACTTTGTAGCATCAATTGTTATTTTAGAATATCTAGGATATGAAATTACTATTAATACATCAGTTTCTTTTATTCTGATTATCTCTTCATATAATGAATTTACTCCGCTGTTATTTAATACTTTAACATTATCTAATATAACGTCAAGGTAAAATCCTAAATAATTTGCTAAAGTTGATGAAGTTCTTAGACCGAGTATGTAAACTTTATTTGCATTTAAAATAAGTTCAGTTGCCTTGTCCAATGCTTTAGTATCAATAGATTCATATAAACTTCGCATATTGTTCATTTCATTTTTAATAATCTTTTTATGTAGCTTGTCCGTATCGTTTATAACATCATCATCCAAGCCTATTCTCTGAACAGTTGTAAGTTTGTTTTTTATCAGTACTTGCAAGGCTTTTTGCAGTTCAGGATAACCAGTATATCCTATCGAACTGGCAAAACGTACAACGGTAGATTCACTTACATCTACCGTTTCCCCTATTTTAGCAGCAGTCATAAAAGCCGCTTTATCATAATGATCAATGATAAACTCCGCTATCTGCTTTTGACCTTTGCTGAATTTATAATAATTGCTTTTTATAATGCTTATCAAATCATTACTGTTTGCCATTAAATTAACCTCTAATTAGTTTAATTCCTTCTTCAAAAGCATATATATTTTTATCAACAGTAACAGGTGGAACTCTGTTTGTGATAGAACGAATCATTACATCTTTACTAATTACATCTTCTCCTATTAATGCATAGAGAGTACCAACAGATACAATATTAGCAACCATGTGTGTTCCTATTTTATTTTGAGCAGTATCTAATATAGGAAGTTTATAAATTTTATAGGATTCATTCATATTAACATTTACACTTTCATCAACTACAAGTATACCATTTTTGTTCAAAGATGCAATATATTTATCATATGAATTCTGTGTTAAGCATAGTAAAATATCGCAATTAGTTACCTTTGGAAACTTTATTTCATCTTTGCTTATTATAACCTCAGCCTTGCTTGAACCACCTCTGGCTTCAGGTCCGTATGATTGTGTTTGTATTGCATTAATTCCTTGTTCAATGGCAGCATCAGCTAATATTATTGCTGCAAGAATAACTCCTTGACCGCCGGATCCACTTAGTCTCAATTCCATTTTTTGAAACATTTCAATTCTCCCCTACTTTTGAAATTTATCAATAATTACCTGATATCCTTCTGTATACTCAGTCTTAGGACTATTATAAAATTCACCAATTAATATTTTATTTTCGCCTTTTTCTGGATTTTTTTCTACAACCTTAATATCTACGCAGTTATCTTTAAAATAAGAATGCATTTTAAAAGCATTTCCTTTTTTATTTTTCCTGCCATAGTAGGTCGGACAGAGGCTCAAACCTTCAATAAATGAAAATCCTTTATTTTCTAATCCTTTTTCTATAAGTTTCTGCATTAATGGAGCATGATAAGCTGTTCCTCTTCCAACATATGTTGCACCTGCTCCTTGAGCCAAACTGCAAAGGTCAAAAGCTTTGTCGATGTTTCCAAATGGAGCAGTAGTTGCAAAGTCTCCATATGGTGTTGTTGGAGAAAATTGTCCTCCCGTCATACCGTAAATATTATTATTGAAAACAATTGTTGTAATATCTATATTTCTTCTTGCAGCATGAATTAGATGATTTCCGCCTATTGCTGAGCTGTCACCGTCTCCCATTATTACGATTACATGCAATTTAGGATTAGCCATTTTAATACCTGTTGCAAATGCTAGTGCACGTCCATGTGTTGTATGAAGTGTGTTAAAATCCATATATCCAGGTGCCCTAGAAGAACAACCAATACCTGAAACAACTACCACATCGTCCTTATTTAAACCAACTTTATCTATTGCTCTCACAACAGTATTCATCAATGTTCCATGACCGCAGCCTGGGCACCAGATGTGTGGCATTCGGTCAACTCTGTAATATTTTTGCGTCATTTCATTGCAATTTGTGTTAGTCATTTATAGCACCTCCTGTCACGGCATATGTAATTTCATTAGGAGTAATCAATTCACCGTTAATTTTGTTAATTTTCTTAACAGGACATTTTTTTCCTGCAACTCTATCAACCTCTAAGAAATATTGACCTAAATTCATTTCAGCAACGTAAATTTCTTTTGCTTTTTGGGCAACATCATTAATTTGTTTTTCTAAAAACGGCCAGATTGTAATTGGTCTGAACATTCCAACCTTTATGTTTTTTTCTCGCATATCATCGATAGCACTTTTTGCAGCTCTTGAAACACCGCCAAAAGCCACTATTACTATTTCTGCATCTTCCATTCTGTATTCTTCATAATATGTTATATCATCTATATTTTTTTCAACTTTATCTACTATTCTTTGAACAAGTTTTCCAGATACATCATTGTTATTTGTAGGAAATCCTGTTTCATCATGAGTCAATCCTGTTACGTGATATCTGTATCCTTCACCGAAAGAAGCCATTTGAGGAACCATATCTTCATCAGGTCTATATGCAACATAATCCTTAGGCTCGCAAGTTGGCTTTTTTCTATTAATTACTTCAATTTCCGAAGAATCTTTGATTTTCAATTTTTCTCGCATGTGTCCTACAGTTTCATCCATTAAAAGAACAACTGGAGTTCTGTATTTTTCAGCGATATTGAAAGCTTTTATTGTATATTCATATGTTTCCTGCACTGAGTTTGGTGTAAGTGAAATTGACGGATGATCTCCATGAGTTCCCCATTTAGCTTGCATAATATCTCCCTGTGCAGGTGATGTTGGCATACCAGTTGAAGGGCCTCCTCTTTGAACATTGACAATAACACATGGAATTTCTGCTAAAGCAGCATATCCAATATTTTCCTGCATCAATGAAAAACCTGGTCCGCTTGTTGCTGTCATTGATTTAAGACCTGCCAATGACCCACCGATGATTGCTGCCATGCTAGCCAGTTCATCCTCCATCTGAATGAATTTTCCGCCAATCTGCGGAAGCTTCTGAGCAGATATTTCAGCTATTTCTGTAGATGGTGTAATTGGATATCCAGCATAAAATCTCATGCCAGCAGCTAAGGCTCCTTCAACGCATGCTTCATTGCCTTGCACCAATTTATATCCATTATTATTACTCATCTTTTGTACCTCCTACTATATAAATAGCATTATCAGGGCAACGCAGTTCACATTGACCGCAAAATATACATTTTTCAGGATAAGCTATTACACATTTTTCATTTTCTATTACCAGAACTTGCTTAGGGCAAAAACCTACACATACTCCACAGCCCTTACACCAATCCTTATTTTGTAGAAGACTTTTCTCAGCCATTTATAACATCCTCCTATATGACTCTCCTTAAATCTATAATAACATAATTGCTAATATTTGCAAGAAATATTTCAAAATAAATTGAAAATGCAAGATTAGATTCATGTAATGCAAAATAATGCCATGAAAACGTATATCCGATATGAAAATGTTTTAGAAATAAAAATGCATGAAGGCGTTAAAGTCTATCATGCATTTTTTTTTATTTTTTCTATTATGAATAATTCTGGTGGGGTGTTTTCTTTGTTTATAATATTTATATGAAGCACATTATAGTTTGTTTTATCTAATGAACTTAAAAATTTAAATATATCATGTATTTCATTACCTGTGTCATGAGTTATGTATGTTGTTATAAAGATTTTGCCATTTTCTTTTAATAAAGGAATTATATTTTTAATAGCATTTACAGTAATATCCCCCTTCGTAGTGACTGTCTTGTCTGAAAAAGGCAGATAGCCAAGATTAAAAACAGCAGCATCGATATTGTTTGAAATATATTTTGGAATAAATTCGTGAGAATCTAAAATAATTTCATAATTAATAAATTCCATGTTGCTGTTTAACAATAATGTGGTTCTTTCTACTGCCTGAGGTTGAATGTCAAATGCTTTAACGAGTCCTTTTGTTCCTGCCAATTTGCATAAAAAAAGCGTATCAAATCCATTGCCACAAGTTGCATCGATAAAATGCAAATCACTTTGTCCTGAGTAACTTTGATTAATAAGCATATGAACAAAGTCAACAAGTTTGCCATATTTTCTTTCATCCATTGTTAATCCTCCTGATTTCTTTTAAGAAATTGTATTTCTTCATCACTTAAATTTTTCCATGACCCCGTCTTTAAATCCCCAAGTGTAATTTCGCCAAAGGATATTCTTTTTAATGTTCTTACATTATTGCCTACAACATCGAGCATCTTACGAACCTGTCTGTTTTTCCCCTCATAAATGCTAATTTGAATCTGTGTTTTATTGCCAACGTATTTTAACAATTTTACTTTTGCTGGTGCTGTCTTGTAATCATCAATTATAACACCATTTTTTAACATATTGATAGATTCATCACTTATTTTTCCATCTGTTTCCGCAATGTAAGTCTTATATATATGATATTTAGGATGCATAAGCTTGTTTGCCATTTCTCCGTCATTAGTTAAAAGCAATAATCCAGATGTATTATAATCAAGTCTGCCTATGGGATAAATTCTTTCCTCTATGTCTATTAAATCTAATACAGTCTTTCTGTTAAACTGGTCTTTAACCGTTGTTACATAACCTTCAGGTTTGTTTAGTTTAATGTATATAAATTGTTTTACCGCTGTTATTTTCTTATTATCAACAGTGACTATATCATTTAGGGGACTTATTTTAGTTCCTAGCTCTGTGACTGTTATTCCGTTTACTTTAACATGTCCATCCAAAATCAGTCCCTCTGCTTTTCTTCGTGATGTAACTCCACTGCTTGCAATATATTTTTGAAGCCTTTCTAATTCCATAGTTACCTGTTTCCTACCTTTATTGATTTATAATTACATTATAATATAATTTGATATAATTGCAAACAAAGAAATATTATCCTAACTAATTACAAAATATCATTAAATAGTAATGAGATTATCACTTTCTTCAAGAATGAATAATGCATATAATAAAACATCATTTAGTTTAATCTAAATGATGTTTTACTTAAAAATTTATTTACTAACTAATTTACCATTAAAAATCAATTCATCACGAAGATATATGCTGTATGAGCCACATATTTCATTGTCACTGTTATTTAAAACATGCGGTAAGGTGATATCATATTTAAAACTTATTTTATCTTTTTCTTCTTCAGTTAAAAGATAACTGAAACTTTCTGAAATGAAAACTGGCTTACCTTCAGTAGTCCTTCCAACAAATTGATCTTTTTCAACTATATTATAGCTTTTATAATTTTCAAATGCCCAATCAAATATTTTATAGCTGTCCTGGAACCAGTTGTTATCATTTAAAACTACAACTATTATTTCTGTTCCGTCTTTTTCCGCAGATGCAACAAGACATCTTCCGGCTGACTTAGTATAGCCTATTTTTATTCCGTTGCCGTATTCATATTGATGAACTACCTTATTCTTATTGAAAAAAAAAGTATTCATACTGGTTGCTTTATACTTTTCAGCAGAAGAGATTTCTTTAAATATACTATTTTTCATCGCATGTCGGCTGATTAAAGCTAAATCATAAGCTGTTGAATAATGATTTTCGTTATGCAAACCATGAGGATTTGCAAAATTCGAATTGTATGCTCCAAGCTCTACAGCTTTTTTGTTCATCATATCAATGAATCCACCATCATTTTTTCTGCCTGCAAAGGCAGCTAAAGTTGTTGCCGCATCATTTCCAGAACGAAGCATCGTGCCATAAAGCAAATCCTTTATTGAAACCATTTGTTTTGGCATTAGATAGACGCTTGAGCCTTCAATACCCGTGCATTCAGCAGGAACCTCTATTATTTGTTCAATATTTTCGATATTTTCAATAGCTAATATTGTAGTAAGAATTTTTGTTGTACTTGCTATTGGAAGCTTTTGTTCCGCGTTTCTCGACCCGATAATTCTTCCTGATTCTGAATCGATTACTATGTATGACTGTGCATTTATGTCAGGAATCGCTTCTGTAACATTTATTTGACATATTAAAAACATCAATAAAAATATTAATACTTTTGTACTCTTAATAATCACAATCTCTTTTCTCCCTTACTTCTTTTATGATGGACATGATGTTCAGGATAGATGATGTTAAATCACCTGCAGTAGTTTCATTGTTAATGTTAATTGTCCTGACATCTCTATTGCTAGTCTCATAAATAAGTATTTGAGGATTTAACTGCAAATTAACGTATGCTGCTCCTGCAAATGGTTTTAAATCTACAGAACTGAATTTCTTGTCAATATCGCTTCCGCCTATGACGAAATTCATATTCAGTTTTGAAATAGCAAGATAATTTGTGTGGTCATAAGAAATTTTGCTGCTTATCAACTTTTCATTTTCAGTTAAATTATTTATGTTGTCTAAGGTTGTTTTGATGATGCTTTCAATATCGTTGCTCATATTATCCCCTTTCTTGAAATAAATTTTAAGAACAGTATGCCCTAAAAATGGAGAAATATAACGAACTTTACTCTAAAATATCCCACCATATTGACAAGTAACGGGTATAGCATTGCCTTATCATATGTAATAACGTTATTACTTAAGAAGCGGTCTTTTGATAATATTGTTAACAATATTGAATTCAACTACGAAGGATGAAGAATTATCAAGGCATTCAGGGTACAAATAAATATTTTTGATTAAAAAAAGGCGTGTAACTTTTTTTAAGTGTTTTAAATATGGAAAATATTTTTTTGATTTAATATGTTGATATCTTTGTTTATTCTTTTTAAAAAAATCAACATAATAAAATTTTTTATCTTTAACATGATTATTTTGAAATAATTTATAACTTATTTTAATTTTTACATATGAAGTAGTTAAATTAAATTTCAAGTTTATTCTAAAATTAAAATATATAAATAAAAGTCCCCCAACTATTATCAATACAATCCAATATCCCATTATATAAATAAAAGCAACGTTCCTACGTTGCTTTTTTCTCCTCTTCTGGTTCTATGTTCAATGCAGGAAGTTCTTCGATAGAATTCAAGCCAAAATGTCTCAAAAACTCATCAGTTGTGGCATAAAGAGTTGGTCTCCCCGGTTTATCTAATTTACCAACTTCTTTAATCAATCCTTTGTCTAATAAACCTTTAACAACATTCGAACATTTAACTCCTCTTATTAATTCTATTTCAACTCTGGTAACAGGTTGCTTATATGCTATAATAGACAATGCTTCAGTTGCTGCTGATGAAAGACTTTTGTTTACAGTTGTTTGAAGAAGGTTTTGAATAAATTCAAAATTCTCTTTTTTTGTTGTAATCTGATATGAATTTCCGAATCTTTGAATAATTAACCCTCTATTATTATCACCAGCAACTTCATCAACCATTTCATCAAGAACTGCTGAAACATTATGGGCAGGCAAATTCAATATCCTAGAAATTTCATTTATATTCAGTGGTTCACCCCATGCAAAAAGCAGGCTTTCCAATACGCTTTTTAAGTTCATTTCAATCTCCTATGCAGCAATTATTAATATATCACTGTATGTATCTGTTTGAAGAATTTTCATACCTTGTTTGTTTGATAGTTCCAAAATAGCTAAAAAGGTAGTAATTACGTATTCTCTTGTTATACTTTTCTTTTCCTTGAAGGTTGCAAACATTGAAACACGTCCTGTTAGTTTAAGCTTATTCATTAGCTCATCAACACAGTCTTTTACGCTGTAATTTTCTCTATATACCTTTAATTTATTTTCAGGGACTATTTTCAAATTTTGATTTTTTATCAGTGACATAAAAACATTGTATAATTCATAAATGTTTATTTCATTCAATGAAAGCTGTTCTGTCTTTACATCTGAGGTCAAGGCCATTTCTTCCTTAGGTTTGGAAAAATAGTAGCTGCTTTCATCCTCGTATTCTTTCAGTTTTTCTGAAATATCCTTAAACAATTTATATTCCAGAAGTTTATTAACGAGTTCTTGTCTTGGATCCTCTTCTTTTTCTTTTACCGGAAGTAGCATGTGCGATTTAATTTCAATAAGTGTTGATGCCATCAAAATAAATTCACTTGCAACATTCATATTAAACTGCATCATTTGATTTATATACTCTATATACTGATCTGTTATTTCAGATATTGGTATATCATAAATGTCAATTTCTTTTTTTTCAATCAAATGAAACAATAAATCAAAGGGTCCTTGAAATACATTTAAACTTACGGAATAATCCATTGTTCATCCTCTTACTTTATTATGGTTTCTAATACATTCTTAAAGTAAAATTTAAACAAACCTTCTTTATCGACATTCTTTTCTGGATAAAGCTCATATTCTCCAAGCACCTGACCATTCTTAGATAGTATTGCTTTGCCAATTGCGACATCTTGACTTAAAGGTGCCTTTAAATTTTCTTCTATTACATATTCTAAATTAAAATCTTCAACCTTGCAATTACTTTCTGCGAAATAAAAAATATTTTCTTTGCTCACAACATTAAAACTGTCTTCTATACCGCAATATATAGGAGATGTTGAAATTACTTCTCCTTTTTTGTGAAACACAAGATTTCTGTAATTTGCAAATCCTTCATTTAATAATTTGGAAATTTCATTAAATCTTATTTTGGTGGTATCACAGCCTAAAACAACTGCAATTAGTGTTGTATCGTTTCGTTTGGCAGCAGCTGATAAACAATATTTAGCATCAGTTGTATATCCAGTCTTGCCTCCTAAGAGACCTTCATAATTATTTATTAACCTATTCGTGTTGACTAAAACCTGTTCAGAGTCTTTTTCCTTGCCAACCCATACAGAATCCATCCAAGTAAGCATATATCCGTTAACATAATTATACTTTAGTAACTCTTTGGTCATTAATGCTATATCATTTGCTGTTGTGAAGTGTTCAGGCTCTGGAAGACCTGTAACATTAACAAAATTAGTATTGTTCATACCAAGTTCTTTTGCTTTGTCATTCATTGCTTTAATACAACCTTCTTCAGAACCATACATAAATTCTGCCATAGCAACAGAAGCATCATTTGCTGAACGCATGGATATTGCTTTTAACATACTTTCAACGTTCTGAGTTTCATTGGCTTCCAAATAAATTTGGCTACCTCCCATTCCTGAAGCATATTCAGAAACTGTAAGTTCCTGATCCAGAGTTATTTCACCGTTTTCCATTTTTTCTGAAATCAATAATAAAAGCATAATTTTAGTTATGCTTGCCGGCGGCATTTTGTCATTACTGTTTTTTTCAAACAATATTTGACCATCATC
>JAQSYS010000014.1 GCA_029256005.1 Sedimentibacter sp. | reverse complement strand
ATTATTGGGTATAGTTATAATACAACATAAGTTTTACTAAAAATTTACTGATGCAATTTAAGAAACAGGGAATTTGCATATTAATTTTAAGTGTTTAGTAAAAGTTTATTAGAAAAGTAATCTGGTAAAATAGTTTAGAATAAGATTAATTTAAGAACAACTTATATTAGATGTAGATCCTCTTATAAAAGGTTGAGACTAAAGAAGATCGGAGGTTTAAACGGTTTAACAAACTTAAAATTAGTGAAAAGTACATAGCAAATTCTAAGATTTTAATTGTAATAGGTATCAATCAGTAAAAATTAGTAGAATGAATGTTTATATATAAAGGTTGAAGGAAGAGGTGATTCCCCCAAAATCAGAATCAGAAAGTTTAAATGAATAGCACCCGGTTTTCTAGTGTGAAATTGAAGAAAACCGGGTGTTATTTATTTGTTTTAAAAACAAAAAACCTGACATGTTACTGTCAGGTTAAAATTCAAAATAAATTCTTTTTCAATAACACAAATCCAACAATTGCTGCTGTAAACACAGAAATCCCCAGTATTATCCAAAATCCAAATGGAGAACTTGCAAATGGAAGATTTATGACATTCATTCCGAAAAAACTTGAAAACATTGTTGGTATAGCCATTAAAATCGTTATTGATGTTAAAAGCTTCATAACTATGCTTAAGTTGTTTGATATTATTGATGCAAAGAAATCCATCGTTCCACTTAATATTCCGCTGTATATATCTGCCATTTCAATGGCCTGTTTGTTTTCTATGATTACATCTTCCAGTAAATCTTCATCATCGGAATATTTCTTTATAATATTTATGCGCATTATTTTTTCAAGAACCACTTGGTTTGCTCTTAATGAAGTAGTAATATAAACCAATGATTTTTCCAAGTCCAAAAGCTGTATAAGTTCTTTGTTTTTCATGGATTGATGCAGTTGCTTTTCAATATAATTGCTCATTCTGTCTATCTGTCTTAAGTAAAGCAGGTATCTTTGTGCATTTTTGTACAGAATTTGATATAAAAATCTGTATTTTTTATAAGTAACAAAAGTACGAATGCTGTTTTTTTCAAATTGATCCAACACTATGGAATTTTTCAAGCAAACAGTTATAATATTTTTATCTGTAATGATAATTCCTAGAGGGAGTGTTTCATAAATAATGTGATCATCAGCTTTTTCTACATATGGAGTATCAACCAGTATTAACACCTGGTCATTTTCTGATTCAAGACGTGCTGATTCTTCCTCATCCAAAGCTGCTCGCAAAAAGTCTCTATCTACATGTAGTTCGTCTTCTATACGATCCAGTTCTTCAGATGTCGGATCAACCAAGTTAATCCATGCTCCGTCTTCTATTTCCTCCAGTGTGAAAAGTGTATCATCGATTGATTTAAATATATCAAGCATTTTTCACCTCAATTTAATAATAGATTTTCTCTATTACAAAATTGATGTTATATATAGTAATAGAGAAGTATTCAGTTTTTTTATGCTGTTCAATTGTTTGACCGTAGGGACCTCGTCCATTACTTTCACTTCCTTTTTTATTTGTTTATTGCCTTAATAATAATAGTATACTTTTTTATTAATTGCAAGATAAAAATAAAGTAAATTAAAGAAAAAGCACATATTTTTTATGTTTATGGAAAGCATACTAACAAATGAATAAATTTTACCTACTTTTCATTTAATATAGTGTAGAAGGTGATTTTTTGACAATAAATTCCGTTGAGCGGCTTAAGGGATTAGTTGAAGGCTGCGTAGGGCAAAAGGTTAAGTTTAAAATAAAAAAAGGGAAAAGCAGATCACAAATCAGTGAAGGCGTAATTGCTGATACATATCCTTCGGTATTTACAGTAAATGTTGACAGCAAGGGTTTGAAAAGAATTGTGTCATTCAATTATATTGATATCTTAACAAATTATGTTGAATTTTTCATATGTGATGATGAAGAAACCAGAATCGTGTAAAACGAATCAAAATATAAAGAAAGACTAAAATTCATCTTGAAACATTTATGCATGAATTAAGTTTAGCTTTATTTTTTTTGTTAAATTTGATATACTACAACTTGATACATTTGTAGGAGTAGTTCAGTGAAAAAATTTATTAGTGTTTTATCAACGATATTTCTTTTAAGTATAGTTTTTTTTATGTATGCACGTTATATTGAACCGAATTTTTTGAAAGTGCATTACGAAAACATAGAGAGCATTTACATAAGCAAAGGCAGTAGGGAGTTGAAGATACTGCAGTTTTCAGATATGCATGTGTCTGAATATTTCGATGAAAATGATATAAAGATGGCTGTAGAAAAAATAAATGAACAAAATCCTGATATAGTTGTATTTACGGGTGATTTAATAGATCAATTCAATAATTACGAAAACAAGGATAATGTTCATAAGATTTGGGAATCGCTCGCTGAAATAAATGCAAGCATAGGCAAGTATGCAATTTATGGCAATCATGATTATGGCGGTGGAGCGGAGCAGGTTTATAGAACGATAATTGAAAATAGTGGTTTTATTCTATTAAAAAATGAAAAAATTACAATAGAGGATTATAATATTAATATTATCGGAATGGATGATTCAATATTTGGTAAATTTGAAAAAGATAAGCTGATAAATTTTCTCGATAAAGATAGTTTCAATATTGTATTGAGCCATGAACCGGATGTTATAGATTACCTGCTCGAATACAACATAGATTTATTTTTATCAGGGCACAGCCATGGAGGTCAGATAAATCTTCCATTAGTTAATTCATTTCCATTATTGGCTAAAAAATATACAAACGGAATTTACAGCTTTGACAATTACAGACAAACCATTCTTTATGTAAATGTTGGATTAGGCACATCACAATTACCTTTAAGATTCATGGCGCCTCCAGAACTATCTGTGTTTAAGTTGAACAATAACGAAAAATAGAATAATAAATTTTTTAAGAGAGCATAATTGTGATGAATTGTGCTCTCTTGCTTTTTTGTTTAAATTTGTAAGTTTTCTTTACAAAAATTGTTTGACATGCAAGCTACTGTGCAGTACAATATAGTTAACTATTATGTTGTGCAAGGTAGGTGAATTATATGGTAGATCGTTCCCAGTTAATGAGAGGAACACTTGAGGGTTGTATACTTAAAATAATTAGTCAGGAAGAAACATATGGTTATGAGATAGTGTCTCGGCTACAATTTTTTGGATTTGATGATGTAAAAGAGGGTTCAACCTATCCTATTCTGGTACGACTTGAAAGGAAGAAGATCATATCATCAGTATATAAGGAATCTCCACTTGGCCCAAAAAGGAAATACTACTTTTTAACTAACACCGGAAAAGAGTTCTTGAGTGAATTTGAACATGTATGGAATGATGTAAAAAATTCAGTTGATAAGATTATGAAGGGAGAACAATGATATGTTTAGAAATGAATTAACCTTACTTAAATTAGAAAACAAGAAGCAATTAAGTGAGTTAAGAGAAGATGATAAATACATAATTAAAGATGTTATGAAAAGCATGAGTATATTTAAAGTAAACTCCTACGATGCACAAGTGGTTAGAAGAGATTTGATAGGAATGGCACAAGAGCAAAAGCTTAGGGGCTCTAGCCTAAAGAATTCTATAGGTGATGATTTAAGTGGATTTACTAATGAAATAATAAAAAACAGTGGTGGACCAAGTATAAGAGAAATATTGCTAAGGTTTTTAGCCAAGTTATCGGGATACTTTTTTGCATGGTTCTTATTATCAGCATTTCTGCTCTATGGAGGATTATCATGGGAATCAAGTCCAATTATTTATCCTTTTTATGTAGGAATAGTGATAATTGCATTTATCGCTGAAGGAATTATAGCACCTATATTTTGTGGCGAAGAAGGATTAAAAAAGAACTTACAATCATTAATTTCACTTTTAGTTATTGCTGTCTGGAGTATTATTAATTATTGGCTAAGAGATATACAATATAACATAGAAGTCAATGGTGGCATGATTATTATTGCATCAGGGCTGATATATTTGGTTACAAGGTATTTAATTTCAATAAATATTCGTAAGTTAGCCAAAGATAAGTACAATTTTATTAATGATTTAATTTAATATAATATAAAGTCTAAATAAAAATCGCATGCTATCTATTATAAATAACATGCGATTTTACTATTTATTATTATATTTTTTATTTTTATTTAGCTGGTACTTTTATTACTTGATTTGGGAATATTAAATGTGGATTTGCTAAGTTATTGTAGTTAGATAATGCTTCCCATGTAGTGCTGTATTTTTCTGCAATTTTCCAAAGAACATCTCCAGAAATAACTATGTATGTTACTTCTTCTGCAGGAGCAGGAGTTGGTTCAACCGGTGCTGGAGCTGGAGCTGGTTCAACAGGAACTGGAACAGGAACTGGAACAGCTTCTATTACAGTTATTCTTCCTGAAACATCAATGCCTTTAGTTCCGTTAGTGTTTAAATAATTTGCGAATATTTCTTCATATGTACCAAATTCAGCTATGGCTGCGTATTTTTTAAACATTTCATAACCATCTCCGCCTATGCCTAGGAAATCATTGATAGCAACAGTATATTCGGCTGCTTTGTCTAATACTTTATCTCCAACTGTTACTTCAATAACTCTTGAACCAACAGGCTGTGCAGGATCAAATTCAAATTTAAGTCCGCTTACATGCATGAAGGCTCCTTGAGCTGCAGGATATCCACTTACTGAATGTTCTAATACTGCCATTAAGTCTTCGCCAGTGATTTTTTTAACTTGGACTGTATTTCCAAATGGGAATAATTCAGCTACTTTACCAAATGTAATATCTCCAGGTTGTATATCAACTCTAATATTTCCACCGTTAACAAATCCGATATCAGCTCCTGAAGCAGCTCTTACTGCATCAGCTGATAAGTTTCCAAGATTTGTTTCTTTAGTTCTTACATTGGCTCTTACACCATCTAAGTATATGTCAGTCTTGGCAACAACTTTATCAAATACTGGCTGATTTGCTACTTTTATTTCATCAATTAACTTAGTTAAATCAGGATCTGCAACTGTATTTGCTGATGCGCCTGCTTTAAGAAGCTCTGCAGTCTTATTTACAACTTCACCATTTTGAACTTCTATATTAACATAACCTAAATTTTGATCATAATTACCTGTTTGAGCAATCAAAGTATTATTAACAAGATTACCAGTCTCTAATAATGTATGGCTATGTCCATCAATTATAACATCAATGCCTTCAACTGCTTCAGCTATTGCTTTAGAAGTTATAACTGAGCTTTCATCTAATCCAATGTGTGCAAGAGCAACAATAACATCTGTTTTGTCTTGCAGCTCTTTAACCATTTTTTTAGATACTTCAATAGAATCTGCAAATGTTAATCCTTCTACATTTGTTGGGCTAGTTTTATATGCTGTTTCAGGAGTAGTAAGTCCAAATATACCAACCTTTACTCCACCTACTTCTTTAATTACATATGGTGTAAATACATATTCGCCTTTTTCATTTAAAATGTTGGCACTTAACATACCTACTTTTGTCATGTCTTTTAATTCGAAAAGTCTTTCTTTTCCATAGTTAAAGTCATGATTTCCTAATGTCATATAGTCATATCCTGCAGCTTCCAATACCTTTATAGCATTTTCACCTTTGCTGATATTAACTATAGGCATTCCGTGAAGAGTATCACCGGCATCAAGAACCAATGTGTTAGGATTTGCTACCTTAGCTTCTTTAATTAAAGTTGCTATTTTTGCAAAGCCTAGTTCAGTTGCTGTGCTTTCCAATCTTGCATGAGTATCATTAGTGTGGATAATAGTAATTTTAGTAGTTTCAACATCTGCTGCAAAAGCAAAGCTGAAGCTGCTTAGAATTAATAAAGCTACTAATACTAAACTTGTTACTTTTTTCATTATACATTTCCTCCTAATTTTTATGTTTTACCATAATTTAATTATACAAGCAGATGTTTACAATTTCAAGATAACATTTGTAATATATAAAATTAAATACTACTTTCAAATTATGAAGTATTCCATAATCTTTTAAGGCATGAAAAATCATTCAATTTTTTTTGTTCTTAAATATTCCATTCCCTGTTCTGTTATTATACTCCCAGATCTCCCTAAGTTTATTTTTATATATTGTTGGTCTTTTAAATATTGCAATAATCTTCTTACTTCTGCATCGCTGATAACTATATCTTTTATCTTTAGCTCATATAATAATTTTGTTCTGCCAATGCCATGGTAGCTTAGTGAATTTTCATTTATTATTTGTAAAAGCACATCAGTAATTGTCTTAACATTGTTTTTAAGATGCTTATTATTTTTATTAATTATATAACTTGGGAACTCTCCTAATGTTTTATAGTAATTCGATGTACTTTCTAATTCTCTGACATTTCCAGGCCAGTCGTAATTAATTAGAATTTGTTTTTCTTCTTTTGTTATATCTGAATAGTTATTTCCTAAAAAGTCTTTGCAAATAAGCAAAATATCTTCTCTTCTGTTTTTTAACGGTGGCATTTCAATTGGAATAACATTTAATCTAAAATATAAATCATTTCTAAAGATCCCTTTAACAACTTTTTCCTCTAAATTTTTATTTGTAGCTACAATTATTCTTACATCAATACTTATTAGTTTATCGCTTCCAATTCTCATAATCTGTCTTTCTTGAATTACTCTTAAAAGCTGACTTTGAAGATTATAAGAAATATCGCCTATTTCATCAAGAAATATAGTTCCTCTGTTTGCTTGTTCAAATAATCCAAGCTTCCCATGTTTATTTGCACCGGTGAACGAACCGCTTTCATATCCGAACAATTCGCTTTCGAGTAAAGATTCTGGCAATGCTGCACAATTTATAGCAACAAAAGGCATATTACTTCTGTTTGAAAAATTATGTATTGATTGTGCCAACAGTTCCTTGCCGGTTCCACTTTCGCCCTTTATTAGAATATTATAGTTAGTTAAAGAAGCTTTTTTAGCTATGGATATGCATTGTTTCATAATTTCAGAATTATAAATGATATCTTTGAATGTATATTTAGCATAAAGCCCTTTTTTAATAAGATTATCCTTTAAATTAATTTCTAAATCCCTTATGTCCTTTTCGTTTTTAAAAATAACGCTATAACCAACTATTTGGTCAATCAATTTTAATGTTGTTTTTTCAGCGCTATAATTTTCACCGTTTAGTTCAATTAACTTACTTTCAAAATCATCATTAATTATAAAATTATAAATTTTATAATCAATTAAACTTATATTTTCATTAGAATTATTATCTATTTTCAAAAGCTTATTTAATTTATTGTTTGAATAAACTAAATTATAGTCGGTATCAATAAGCAAAATAGCGTCCTTGGAATTGAATATAAACTTATCAAGCATTTCACTTTTTAAATAGCTGTTTAGATAATCTTTTCTAAATGAAGCATTAGGTTCTACAATATTATTCATGTGGGCAATTAGATTTCTATTTACTAATTTAAGATTTAATTTACCGGTCTCCATTAATTTAACAAACGTATCATACCCAATTTGTCTATAGCCTATGTTTATTATTTCCTTAATAAATTTAGGGACTAAATGTTCTTCGTTAGGAGTTATGGCAATTTGAATATCATTATAGTACTCAACAGAATTGTTTTTTTCATCAAATGGTATAAAGTTTATGTAACTAAGTCCTAAACAATTTAATTCAAAAGCTGTCTGCATGGTGCTTTCATAGCAATCATTAACTACTAATACATTTGTATTTGGTGGTATTTTTTGTATTTCTAAAATGTTTTTTTTAACGATGCCTCTTGTCATTATAACTATTTTATTAAAATTACGTATATGATTTTTCATAGTACTTAACATTTTTTCAAATATTACAAGATAAACATCCCCTTCAATAATTTCATCGTCCTCTAATTCATCTAAAAAAACATTTTTGACTTGAACATAATTTTCAAAGATAAATTCTAAGCTCTCTTGTAAATGAATTATAGCGGGTAGGTTTTCTCTGTTTCTATAAACTACTGATATCGTTTTCACACTTGATACACCACCTTTTGCATTAATAGGATTTAATAATATATTTATCCAATTATATCCTATTAATTAGATAAAAACAATATGTAAAATTTATATTTATTAAAATATCATTTTAAAATAATAACATATTTGAACAATTAAAATCTTTACAATTATTTTTTGTTATCTTTTAATTTATGGCATAGTTGTTGCTACTATATAAAGTATAAAATTTATTTAGTTGTGGTTATTGTAATTAGTATAAGATTTCTTTCAACTATCAAGTTTCACGTTAAGGAAGGCATAATTATGGGATTAGATAAAAACTGCGGAATAGTTATTGGTAAACTAAAATCGGGCACAAAGAACCTAATAACAGATGTTTCTGGGGTTAAGGTCGGGCATGTTACGTTAAATGAAGAAAGAGTTAAAACTGGTGTAACTGCTATATTGCCTCATGGGGGAAATTTATTTAAAGAGAAGGTAATGTCAGCCTCTTATGTTTTAAATGGCTTTGGGAAAAGCATGGGACTAATTCAGATTGATGAACTGGGCACCATAGAGACCCCAATAATAATGACAAATACATTAAGCGTTGGTACTGCTGCTACAGCATTAGTTAAATACATGCTACAGCAGAACGATGACATTGGCACTACAACAGGAACAGTTAACTGTATAATTACAGAATGTAATGATGGAAGCTTAAATGATATACGAGGGCTCCATGTTAAAGAGGAACATATTATTCAAGCTATTAGTGATTGCAGTGACGTGTTTGAAGAAGGTTGTGTGGGCTCTGGTACAGGTATGACTTGCTTAGGGGTTAAAGGTGGAATAGGATCTTCTTCAAGGGTCATTAAATTAGATAATAAAGAATATACAGTTGGTGCAATAGTAATGTCCAATTTTGGAATGAATGGAGATTTAATGGTTTCTGGTGAAAAAATTGGAGCAAGAATTTCTAAGATAGAAGAAAATGAAAAAGATAAAGGTTCAATAATAATTATAATAGCTACCGATATACCTCTAAATGAACGTCAACTAAAAAGAGTAGCAAAACGTTCAGCAATAGGTTTAGGTAGAACTGGGTCTATTATGGGTAATGGAAGCGGAGATATATGTATTGCTTTTACTACAGCTAATAAAATAAAACACTATAGTGGAAAAGAAATAATTGATACAAAACTTATATATGAGGATAGCCTTGACATAGTTTTTAGAGCAGCAATAGAGTCCGTGGAAGAATCGATAATAAGTTCATTATATCATGCCGAAACTACAGTAGGTTATAGCAGAAAAGTGGTTAAATGTTTAAAGGAATACTTATAATTAATACGAAAGTGAGTTAGGAAATGGAATTAATTTTGCATAACGGCAATATTATTACTATGGATGAAAGATGTCCTAAGGCTTCTGCAGTTGCTATTAAGAATGGTAAGGTCGTTGCAGTAGGAAGTGATGCTGAAATAATGAAACTTACCGGTGAAAATACGAAGGTACTTGATTTGAGTATGAAAACAGTCGTTCCAGGTTTTAACGATTCTCATTTACATAATGTCAAGTATGGGATATTTTCTAATTGTTGCGATTTAAGTAAATGTGGTTCATTGCAAGAATTAATAGATATTACACGTAAATTTATTAATGATAACAGCATAAAGCCAGGAAATTGGGTAATAGGCACAGGATGGAATCAAGATTTATTTGATGTAAAGCTTTATCCGACTAAAACAGATTTAGATTTAATATCAAAGGATCATCCCATTGTAATGTTCAGATGCTGCTCACATTTGCTGTTGGCTAATTCAAAGACTTTGGAGACACTTGGAATAGATGAAAGGACACCACAGGTTAAGGGTGGATATTTTGACATAAATTTGGGTTTATTCCGTGAAACTGCCAAGGAGTTAGTGCAAGCTTCAATGAAGAGTTATGATGTACTGACCTTGAAATCTATTATAAAAAAAGCATGTGAAGATTTATTGAAGCAAGGTATAACTTCTATCCACACAGATGATTTCAATATGTCTGTAGATTATAAACGAATAATACAAGCTTATTCGGAGCTTGCCGAAGAGGGAAATTTGCCTGTAAGGGTTACGCAGCAGTGTCTAGTAGTTAATCAGGAAGAATTGGAAGGTTTTATAAATTGCAATTATAAAGGTTTGAATATTGATAATTTTTATCGCATAGGTCCTGTTAAAATTCTTGCTGATGGGTCCTTAGGCGCAAGAAGCGCAGCGCTTAGAAAACCATATGCAGATGCACCAAATATGAAAGGAATTTTAATTCACAATGAGAATGAATTGAAAAAGGTGGTGGAGACATGCCATAAATCCGGTTATTATGTTGCAATACACTGCATTGGAGATAAAGCTCTCGAGCTTGCAATTGATAGCATTGATTATGCAAGGAAAAAGTATCCCCACATTTCGTTAAGACATGGCATTGTACATTGTCAGATAACGGATGAAAATCTTTTGAATAGAATAAAAGAGATGGATTTATTAATATATGCTCAACCCATCTTTCTAAACTATGATCTTCATATAGTTGAAAATAGGGTTGGAAAAGACCTTGCTTCATCAAGCTATAACTTTGGCAGACTTGTACATAACGGAGTTCATATGTCCATGGGTACGGACTCACCGGTGGAAAAATTTAATCCCATGGAGAATATTTATTGTGCAGTAACAAGAAAAGACTTGAATGGTTATCCTAAGGAAGGATTTTATCCCGAAGAAAGTATTACAGTGGAAGAAAGTATTAAAGCTTATACATGCGAATCTGCATATTGTTCATATGAAGAAAATGTAAAGGGGAAGATAAAAGATGGATATTTTGCAGATATGACAGTGTTGTCTGATGATATCTATAATATCAGCAATGAAAAATTACTTGATGTAAAAGTCGAAATAACCATTGTTGATGGTATAATCCGGTATGAGTCGAACAAAGATGTAATTAATTATTAATTATCACCTGTAATTTTGAGGGAAGTGTCAAAGCCTTACCGCTCAATTGCAGTTGAATAAACACTCTCAGAGTTTCTGAAAGTACAAAATTATTTTATAGGAGGAATGAAAACATGAAATTTAGAAAATTCTTTTGTCTTTTTCTCGTAATGCTAATGGTTCTTCTCTCACTGATTGGTTGTAAAAAGTCCGATGATTCTGTTGTAATCGGATATATAGGCGACCTCTCTGGCAACGATGCTTATGTAGGTGTCCCACCGCAATTGTTCCTAGAGGACTATTTTGCGGAATTGAACGCAAAAGGTGGACTTCTAGGCAAGCAGGTAAAGCTTGTATCTTACGATATGCAGCCTGATAACGCTGTTGATGGCTCCTTAGCCTGCAACCGTCTGATTAACGAGGACAAGGCTATTGCCATTATAGGTCCGTCCTCCAGTTCCGCTGCTATACCTATGGCAGCTATTTGCAACCAGGCTAAAGTTCCTTTCATTGCTACATCTGCTACCAACGAAAAAGTAACAGTTGCTGAAGACGGTACACTTAATCCTTATGCGTTTCGTGTCTGCTTCATAGACTCTTACCAAGGTACAGCCGCTGCTAACTTTGCTTATTCGCAAGGTATTCGTAAGGTAGGAATGATTGAGACACTTGGAAACCCATACTCTCAGAATATTTGTGATTTTTTCAAAACTCAGTTTGAATCATTAGGCGGAACAATTGTTGACCGCATTGGTATTCAGAGTGATGACGTTGAGTTTCGTGCTCAGCTCACAAATTTCGGTAACTTAGGAGTTGACGCTCTCTTTTTCCCTAGTGGCACTTACAAAACCCCTTCTCTCGTTGCTAACCAGGCAGCAGACCTAAATCTTAAATTTAAGTTCATTTTCACTGATGGAGTTTATGACGATACACTTTTAGAAGTTGCGGGTCCGAATATAGAAGGTGCTATTATGACGAATTATCTTTTCGGGGAAGATCCTGCATATGATGAGTTTAAAGAAGCCTACAACGCAAAACATAAAGAATATTCTGCAAACATATTTGTTTACCTTGCATATGACGCAGTGGAACTTCTGATGTACGCAATCAATGAAACACAAAGTCTTAATCCAGTTGATATTCAAGCAGCGCTTGAAAATGCTACTGATGTACCACTTTTTACAGACAAACATTTCACGGTTGACCCTAAAACACATAACCCTCTGAACAAGATGGTAGCTATTATAGGCGTTGAGGATAGTAAATTTACTTTGATTGAAAACTACTATCCAAAAGAATAAAAATATTCATACAGGTTAAAGAATTATATAAGAATTAAAAATCCTTGTGCAATGAATCTGAAAACTAAAGGTTCATTGCACAAATAATATTAGGAGAATATCATGACAATTCTTATTCAGCAGTTGATTACCAGCGTATCAGTCGGAGGACTGTATGCGGTGCTTGCGGTCGGGTATGCTTTGATCTACAGCGTATTCGATTTTACAAACTTTGCCTTTGGCGGTGTGATGATGGTTTCCGCATTTTCTGGATACTTTGTATCAAGTGCAGGCTTTGGGACAATACCAGCTATGATAGTAGCTATCGCGACAGGTATAGTTGTTTCAATAGCAATTGAACTTTTAGCTTATCGTCCAATGCGTAAAAGGAATGCAAAGCGTCTGTTCTTGATGATTTCAGCCATGGGTGTAAATATCTTTCTTACAAACCTATATCTTAGCATGTTTGGTGCAAATTTGAGGACGCTGTCCAGCGGTTTCATTTCTAATACAGTTACCATTTTGAATGTGCAGATTGGTACCGTTGATATAGCTGCATTTCTCACATCAGTAGTAGCTTTAGCGATTATTAGCTTTTTTCTTTATAAGACAAGACCAGGAATTACTGTGCGTGCAAGCGCCATTGATGTATCTACCGCTGGTCTCATGGGTATAAACGTAAACCGAGTTTCTTTAATTGTATTTGTGATTTCCGGTATTACAGCAGCTATTGCAGGAATGTTTTTCGGAATGAAGTATACGGTTTATCCTGGAATGGGAGCTATGTCAACAAAAGCATTCATTGCAAGTGTTATCGGTGGGCTTGGAAGTCTTCCGGGAGCAGTGCTAGGCGGATTTTTACTCGGTATTCTTGAGACGCTTGTCACAGGATATATTTCCGCAACTTATAGAGATCTTTTCTCATTCGGAACGATGATTATTATACTAATGTTTATGCCAAATGGCCTCATAGGCAAAGGCGACCAAAGTAAATTATAAGGAGGACTAAAAATGTATATAGCATCTGTTTTAGTTACAATATGCGCAAATGTAGTTGCTGTTATCGGCCTTGCGCTTCTCACCGGTTATACTGGAATGTTCTCTCTTGGTCATGCTGGGTTTATGTGCATTGGTGCATATGCAGCTGTGCTTTTAAACAAGTATTTCATGGTTCCATATGTATTTGCACTTATTTTAGGCGGCTTCGCATCAGTACTCATCAGTTTAGTTATCGGTTATCCGACATTGCGAAACAAACTGCGAGGCGATTATTTTGCAATTTGTATGCTCGGCTTCGGCACGGTCGTTCGTCTTGTACTCAATAATATGAATAATCCCATTACGAATGGTGCACTTGGAATAACTAATATACCAAAGCTAACTACTCTTTGGTCTGCTCTATTGTTTATGTCAGTCTTGGTATATTTTATGTGGAACTTCGTAAACTCGCAGTACGGTAAAAACTGTATTGCAATCCAGCAGCAGGAGGTTGCAGCGGAAATGATGGGTGTCAGCATTGTTCGAACCAAGCTGCTTTCTTTAGCCATTTCGGCGTTTTATTGTGGGGTCTCAGGAGGTCTGCTTGGATTCTGGCTGCAGTATATTGCTCCGGCTACCTTTTCAGATACACGTTCCAATGACTTGCTTGCAACGCTTGTTACAGGTGGAACTAACAGCATTACTGGTCCTTTTTTTGCCGCAATACTTCTCACAACTATGCTTGAATATTTGAGATTTCTTGTCAACTGGCGTTTAGTAGTTTACGGATTATTGTACATCTTCATCATGCGCTTTAGACCAGAGGGCATCATGGGCTATAAGGAGTTCTCTTTTAAAAAGACCATTCAATTTTTTAAAGAGTTCCCTCAAAACAGGGTAAAGATTATAGAAAAATTGACACAGTCTTTGGAAGAGCGTACAAAGAAAAAAAATAGAAGGAGTGATAATCGTGAATAATTCAGATAACACGCTCAAAGTCAACAATCTTGTCATTCGCTTCGGTGGGTTATGCGCTATTGACAATGTAAGTATGAATATTAACAAAGGCGAGTTTGTTGGTTTGATAGGTCCAAACGGTGCCGGAAAAACCACTTTTTTTAACTCTATTACAGGCAACCTCACTCCCACGGAAGGAACTATAACCTACCAAGGGAAAAGTCTTATAAAAAAGAGCCCTGATAAAATTTCACACATGGGGATAAGCCGTACATTTCAGAACATACGCATCTTTCCAAAGATGACTGTATTAGAAAATGTGTGCTTACCCATTCATAGCAAACCAACCTATAATTTATTTTCTGCAATGATGGGCTTGCCTTCAGCGAAGAAAGAAGACGACCACATTAAGGAAAAAGCATTAGATTACCTTAACCGTCTAGGCATTGATAAGTACAAGGATCTTCAAGCTGGTACATTATCTTATGGATTGCAGCGCCGCCTAGAAATTGCCCGTGCTTTAGCTGCTGACTTGAGTCTTTTACTTTTGGATGAGCCCGCTGCCGGTATGAACAACGACG
>JAQSYS010000295.1 GCA_029256005.1 Sedimentibacter sp. | reverse complement strand
CATTCTAACTGCATCCAAATCATTGGTCATGTATGCCATGATTTCACCTGGTGTATTCTTCTGATAATATGCAGCCGACATTTTTTCGAGGTGGCTGAATATTTCATTTCTGATATCTCGTTCTATACTTCGAGAAGTGCCAAATATAAAGAATCTCCATATAATTCTTCCTGCATACATAACTCCAGCAATAGCAAAAAGTATCATAATAGCAGATTTTATTTCTCCCATTGCAATGGTTTTAAACTCGATTCCATCAATAACATCACCAACTATTATAGGAACTCTTGTTTGTGCTATGTCTACAATTATTAAAGCTATAATACCCAGTATGTAATTTAACAGATATTTTTTTAAGTGTTTTTTTATGTACTTGCTTTTCATAAAACCAGATGACTTATTGACTTTGTCTCGCTGATCCATTATGGTCTCCGTCTCTTAATAAATATTTATCTATTTTATTATACTATCTTTTAGTATATTTCCAAGAGTTTTATTAATGACATATAAAAATATTCTGAAATTATGAGTTTTTGATTTTAAATTTTATTGACAAGCTTTATTTTTTATGATAACATTATTTTCACTGATAATTGAATACTCTGGAAGCTTAGCTCAGTTGGGAGAGCATCTGCCTTACAAGCAGAGGGTCATAGGTTCGAGCCCTATAGTTTCCATTAAATATGCAGGATGTTTTTTAATAAACATCCTATTTTTATTCAAATTTCCCATTTGTTGCAACATTTTATCACATATTTCTCAAACAATATTAAAATTTGTGTAGTATAAATATAATAATTTATGAAAATTTTTAAAAAACATATTGACAAATTGAAATGTCTAACATATAATTGGATAAAAATAATTTATTATGTATAATTTAATGATTGGAACAGTAAATTAAATTTAGCTTCAGCGAGCTGATACAGAGTGTGAGGTCAGCAGTGATATTTAATCGAATAGAATCCATGAAAAGATTCTCAGAAGCAGCAGTATGAGAATACGGTTAAATACCGTTATAATGAAAGAGATAGCAATCTGCTTAAAAAAGAGTGGTACCGCGGTGAAAACTGCCTCTTTATAAGCAGATTTTATTATGCTTAAATTTCATTACATTAATAAACAAGATATGAATAAAAATACGTTTATCAATCGTTAAATACTAATAAATAAATCTGGAGGTTTAGAAATGGAAAAAGAAAAAGTTGTATTAGCATATTCAGGTGGTCTTGACACATCAATTATTATTCCCTGGTTAAAAGACAATTACAATGATCTAGATATCATTGCTTGTTGCGTTAATGTAGGTCAAGAAGATGATATGGATTTCGTTAAAAATAAGGCTATGTCATCAGGAGCTAGTAAGGTTTATATCGAAAATGTTGTAAATGAATTTGTAGAAGAATATGTTTACAAAGGTTTAAAAGCAAATGCAGTATATGAAGGCAAATATCTTTTAGGTACAGCTTATGCAAGACCTTTGATTGCTAAAAAGTTAGTTGAAACAGCACATAGAGAAGGAGCTAAATATATTGCTCACGGATGTACAGGAAAGGGAAATGACCAGGTTCGTCTTGAAACTGCAATAGCAGCTTTAGATCCTGCAATACAAATAATTGCACCATGGCGTATATGGGATATAACTTCCAGAGAAGAAGCAATAGATTATGCACAGTCAAAAAATGTTGACCTTCACGGCATTACTAAGGAAAAAATTTATTCAAGAGATCAAAACATACTTCACATTAGTCATGAAGGTGGTATGTTAGAAAATCCCGGAGTAGAACCGGATTTTGAAGAGATATTGGTTATGACAAAAACAGTGGAAAAAACTCCGGATACAGCTGAATATATTGAGATAGAATTTAAAGAAGGAATACCTGTCAAGTTAAACGGAAAGAAATTAAATGGCGAAGAAATGCTTAGCGCACTAAATAAAGTTGGAGGAACTCACGGAATAGGGGTAATAGATTTGCTTGAAAATCGTCTCGTGGGAATGAAGTCCAGAGGAATATATGAAACTCCCGGCGGAACTCTGCTGGTAGAAGCTCACAAGTATCTTGAGAGTTTTGTATTAGAAAAGGAAACTGCACACTTCAAGGATATGATAAGTCAAAAATATGCTGAGCTTGTTTATAATGCGATGTGGTATTCAGGACTTAAGAATGCGTTTGATGCTTTTATAGATTCTACACAAAAAAATGTAACAGGTGTTGTTAAATTGAAATTATTTAAGGGCAATATTAAATTTGCAGGAATGTTATCAGACCACGCATTGTATAATGAGTCTATTTCATCATTCTCAACTGGCGATTTGTACGATCAAAAAGATGCAACAGGATTTATCCACTTATATAGTCTGCCATATAAAATTCAAGCATTAAATGAAATAAACAGCAAGAAAAATGCACAACAGGTAATTTATAGCTTTAAAGAATAAGTAGAAAAAATTCATAAATCAAGCTACTAATTGATAAAGAGAGAAATATGATATGATATTCTCTCTTTTTTTGTTTGTATTTTTATTAAATAATGTTATACTATACTAATCTAAAAAGGGGGTGATTTATTGGAAAATAAAAAAAATGACAAAATATCAATCAACACGATGACAGAGGGAAGTCCTCTTAAAATTATACTTACCTTTGCATTTCCGATGCTTATAGGTAATGTTTTTCAGCAATTATACAATATGGTTGACAGCATAGTGGTTGGTAATTATGTAGGCAAATTAGCATTGGCAGCAGTGGGAACAGGTTTTCCGATTATTTTTATGATGGCAGCGATGTTCATAGGTCTGGGATTGGGAGCGACTATTCTTATTTCTCAATATATTGGAGCAGGTGATATGGAAAATGTTCAAAAAACCGCTCAAACTATTTATACCGCAATGATATTGAGTTCTATACCAATCTCAATTATTGGAATATTTTTATCTGAGCCAATACTTCTTTTAATAAATACGCCAGTTGATGCATTGCCTATGGCCAAGACATATATGATGATTATTTTCCTTGGTATGATAGGTGGATTTGGATTTAATATCAATGCAGGTATCTTGCAGGGTTTTGGGGACAGCAAATCTTCACTTTTATTTTTATCAATTGCAACTGT
>JAQSYS010000294.1 GCA_029256005.1 Sedimentibacter sp. | reverse complement strand
TAAAACTCCCACTGGGCTTTTTTTATCTAAAATACAACAAGTGCTGCAGCGATAAAATCTTTAGAAGTCATTAAGATTAACCATTTTCTGTACTTTGTCTCTTTGGTTTTTATGAAAAATATGGTAAAATAATGTCGTAAAAACAACAAATGGAAAGAAGAAGGTGATTTTATGTCATATTCATTTGATGAGATTATTATATCTGGTAAAAAAGTAAATATGAATAAGCTCAATGATTTAAATGAAAAAGAAATGACCGTTGCTGATAAGTGTATAAAATTTTTCGAGTTAATTGGAGTTAAGTATGTTTTTGGAATTCCCGCATCAAATAATGCTCCATTATTTGATGCATTAATTGATTCTAAAATTGAGTTGATAATGTCCAAAAATGAAGCTAATTCAACATATTCTGCTTCCAGGTATATATCAGCCTCTAATGAAATTGGTGTTTGCTTATTAGCCGGAACAGTAGGGATTAATAATGCAATTAATGGCATTGGGGAAGCTTTCGTAAACAAATTACCAATGCTTATAATTAGCGGAGACACTGCACGTCAGCGGAAAAACAAAGGTGGCACCCAAAGCGTAGATACTATTTCTATAACAAAATCCATCACAAAATATTCAGCTATAATTAATAACGAAAATGAAGTTCTAAGTGAATTGATAAAAGGAATTTCCATTTGTACAACACCACCACACGGTCCGGTTCATCTCTGCATACCTATGGATGTTCAAAATTCAAAATTAACATCAAGAATTATAGAAACTATCACAGCGGACAAGCCTTGTTATGATGAAAATGCTCTGGAATCAGCTATTGAAGCTATTAATCAACATGAATCAGGAATAATTTTTGTGGGAAAAGGAGCAAAGAATTTCTCAAGTCAAATTAAAGAACTAAGTCTTAAATTATGTTGGCCAGTAATATCAACTCCTCAAGGGAAAGGAGTAATGGAAGATAGTTTTGAACTATATATGGGAAATTACGGTATGTGCGCTACGGATTTTACAAAAAAATTTGTTGAAAGTTCTAAAGCAACATGCTTGCTAATTTTAGGTAGTAGTTTAAATGAAGCTTCCATACCCTCCTTTGACGATGTATTATTCAATGGAAAACAAGTAATTCATATTGACTATGACAAGAATGAACTGAATAAAGTTTATAATTCGGACATAGCTGTTCACTATGACTTAATTCATGCCATTCCAAGCTTACTTTTAAAGTGCCATTCTAAGACTAAAAAAAGCTTTGAAAAAACTGATTTTAATGTTTCTTATAACAATACATTTAGTGGATTGTCTTTAAGATATTTTGTAGAGCATTTTTTAGATTCACTTCCTTCTAAAACATATGTGGTTTCTGATATTGGTGAATTTATGACTTATATCTTGAAATATATGCCTATAAAAGAGCAAACACGTTTTGATATAAATACACATTATGGCCCTATGGGAGACGGAGTAGGTGGTGCTATTGGAACCTATGTTGCTTGTCCGGATTATCAAACCTTTGTGTTTGTTGGTGATGGTGGATTTTTTATGAATGGCATGGAAGTGTTGGTTGCAAAGGAAAAGAAATTACCTATTATATATTGCGTTGTAAATAATTCAATGCTTGGTATGGTTAATAACGGATTTCAATGCTTATTTCAGAGATCCAACAAGGAGTTTGAATATGAAACAGTTGGAATCTCCCAGATGTTTAATGCCATTGGTATTAAAACATTGGTTTTAAGAAGGAATGAAGATCTATACAAATTGAATGATTTTGTGAAAGACCTCCAGGAGCCTTGCATTATCGAACTTATTCCTGATAAAAGTGAACAGTCTCCAATGATGGATAGGATTGCTATGTTAAGAAAAAGTATGACTAGTAAGGTGTAAATTTTGAATCAATTATATATCAGAATTAGCCTATAACAAGAGAACCTATATGGTTCCTTCAAACAAAGTTAAATGCTTTTATGATTAAAACATTTTTAGAATAGAAAATGGAGGTTATATTATGTCAGCAAATGAACAAAGAAATATGTCAATAATTGGCCTTGGCGCTTATATTCCTGATGAAGTTAGAACTAATGCCTTTTGGTCGGATTCTCTTGTAGAAAAATGGTCAGGAAGAAAAAAAGATAAAACAAATTTTTTGCATCTTGGAAAAGAAGATAATACTAAGAAGTCGGATGACATGCACCCATTATTAAGTGAAGAACTAAATAAATATACAGGTGACCCTTTTGTTGGAATGAAGGAAAGAAGAGTTTCTCGTGTTTTACCATCAGAAATGGAGCGCAAAGCATGTGAAGAAGCGTTAAAGGATGCAAAACTTAATCCAAATGAAATTGACTTATTTATGTGCTTCTCACTACCTTCAGATAGGGTTTTGCCTCCAAATATATATAAATTACATTATGAGTTAGGTTTAGTTAATGCAAACTGTTTTGAAATTTGTTCAATATGCAATAGCTCTTTAACTATGCTAGACATAGCTGACCAATATATTAAAACACATAAAGCTAATAAAGTGCTTATAGTTGTTTCAACCACATATTCGTCAATCATGGATTATTCATCCTCTGTGTCTGTTATGGCTGGGGATGGTGCGGCAGCAATTGTGTTAAGAAATTGTCCTGAAGATAAAGGATTTGAAGATATATATACTGCAGTTGATTCGCAGTTCCATGATTCTATGACTGTGCAAAGAAGAGCTCCCCTTAGGAAAGAAACTCCTTCTTTTGAATTTGGAGAAATTCAATCAAGCGAAAAGATGTTTTTTACTATAAATGACCCTCAAAAATCTCAATTGCTTATATCAAAGATTCCTTTTTGGGCTGAAGAAGTAAAAAAGAACTTATTTGACAAACGATATTACTCTCCAAGTAATGTAGATTTAATAGTGACAAATGCAGCAACAGCTTGGTATTCCACAGTCATAGCAAGAATACTTAATATATCATCTGAAAAGATTGAGGATAATATTCTGGAGTTTTCTAATATGGGGGCAGTAAATCTTTTAATGAATCTTTATACTGCATATAAAAAAGGTAGACTAAAAAATGACGATAAAGTATTATTTTTTTCTCATGGCGGTGGAGCAAGTTATGGTGCTGCTATTTTAAAATGGTATAAACCTAG
>JAQSYS010000293.1 GCA_029256005.1 Sedimentibacter sp. | reverse complement strand
TCAAGCAAATATTAACGACAACAAAAAAAGACGCCTAGACGTCTTTTATTTCAGTTATAACTATTTGTGCAATATTGGTGATATCCTTTTGTAAATTAAAAGTGTTATTGCAGAAATTACTATTCCTTTAAAAATGTTGAAATGAACTACTGCATATAATACTAACGTCTTTAAATCTATTATTGCAGGGTTTAACAAACTTCCCATGTCTATAAATGCCTGAATAGGGGCTCCGTAAATTTTAGCATATAACGGAAGTAATAAATAATAGTTCATTAATGATCCAACTGCAGCTAATGCAGCTGTACCAGCCAACATAGCAACAATTGCTGCACTGAAAGATTTTTTATGTTTGTAAATTAAACCTGCCGGTATTATGAAAGAGCATCCTACAACAAAGTTTGCAAGTTCTCCGATACCGCCTGTATCTGTTCCGTTTAATACAAAGTTAATCAATATTTTTACAAATTCAATTGCAATACCTGCAACTGGCCCTAAAGCAAATGTTCCAAGAAGAACAGGAACTTCGCTGAAATCCAACTGATAAAAGTTTGGAGCAAACCACAACGGGAAGTCAAACAACATCAATATTGTAGCCACCGCTGACAACACACCAACCTTTGTTATTACTTTTGCATTACCTCTTTGATTTACTGAAATTTCACTTTTCATATTTCCTCCTTGTGCCTATGCACTAATTAAAGATTTAGAGGATATTTTTTGTTTTAAATGCATTCAGATCAGTCCTGTCTAGGGAGTAATCATAAAAACAAAAATACCTCTGAAATCTTCAGAGGCTTAACTTCGATAGAAATATTTGCTCAAATATAAGCAAGTAATAGACTATACTGTCGGTATTGGAATTTCACCAATTCAACCTTTCGGTTCGCGGACTTTACCGCCGGTCGGGAATTTAACCCTGCCCTGAAGATGTTTACAGTGTCATTATATCATTATTTTTTTATTTGTAAACACTTTTTTGAAAAAAATATGATAGTTTTTTGTCGAAAATTTTTCAATCAAATTTTTGTTTAAAGTATTTTTTATTGATATGACTATGATCAGCCATTGTTATTTAATTGTTATATAAATTTATATATATCAAACAATCATAATTTTATATATTCATAATATTATAGATTAAGAGGACAAGATTTAACGGAGGAACTAACAAATGAATAGTATTCTAAAGCTTTTAAGCAACAATGTAAGAAATATTGTGGCCAAGCAGTCCTTGTTGTTGGGTAGTGATACTGTAGAAATAAGACTTAGGATAAACAGCCCCATAATGATAAGAAAGGTAAGGAATGAGATTTTTCTTGATGATAATTACAAAATAAGCAAAAAAGATATCGAAGAAACAGTTTCTAATCTCACAAGAAATTCAATGCATGCTTTTGAAAAGGAAATACAAAGCGGTTTTATAACAATTGAAGGGGGACATAGAGTTGGCCTTGGCGGAGATTGTATATATGAAAACAACATCTTTAAAGGATTTAAAAACATTACTTCACTAAATATAAGAATAGCGAGGGAATTTCCGGGATGTTCAGAAAACTATATAAAATATTTTATAAGCTCCAGCAAAAATATTTACAACACATTAATAATTGGCCCCCCTCTGTCTGGTAAGACGACATTTATAAGAGATTTATGTGCAAATTTAAGTGATGGTTCTAAAAATTCAACGCCAACTTTTGAAGGATGCGATATTACTCTAATAGATGAACGAGGAGAGATTTCTGCTGTATATAACGGTGTTCCTCAGATGTATGTGGGATGCAGGACAGATGTGTTATCATACTGCATGAAAAAAGAAGGCTTCTTGATAGGAATTAGAGCTCTTTCTCCGAAAGTCATAATCACAGATGAGCTAGGATCTAAAGATGACTTTGAAATTTTGCATTATGCATTAAAAAGCGGAGTAAATATAATTGCTACAGCTCATGGATTCAACCTAGAGGACGTGAAAAGAAATTTATATATGAAAACAATAGTAGAAAATAACTTTTTTGATAGAGCAATAATTTTAAAAAACAGCAGGAAGCCCTGTGTGATAAAAGAAGTTTATGATTTTGAAAGGAATAGGGTGATTTATAATGATTTGGTTTAAGTTTCCATTGTTCTTTATGACTATTGTTTCAGTGAAGTTTATTTTTAAGTATATAAATGAATATGGTGACAAGTGTTTGAATACAATGGAGGAATTATTTGATTTCACTGACTACTTGAGAATTTATTCCTGTGACATGAAAATGTCCTTGGAAGAAATATATATGAAATACAGTTTTAAAAGCGACAGAGCTAAAAGAATTGTTGCAAGGCTTCAAGAAGAATTAAAAAGAAATAAACATAGTAAATATGAATTTGAATGCTTTATGAAGACAGAGTTAAATACTCCAGATGAATTCAACAAGTATTTTTCAGACATAATTGAATACTACGGAAGTACATACTCTGATGTCTTGGATAAAAAGCTATCTTTTACAATTAGAGAAATGGAAAATTCAATAAATAAATTTGAAAAATCTCACTCAGAGAAAAAAAATCTCAACAACAGGATTTCTATATTGGTGGGGTGTTTGACCGCCGTTATTTTAGTTTAGGAGGTATGTATGGATATTGATTTAATTTTTAAAGTTGGTGCAATAGGAATAGTAGTAGCGGTTTTTAACCAGATTTTAGCTAAAACAGGAAGAGATGAACAAGCTATGTTTGTAACGCTTACAGGAGTAATTGTTGTAATGGCCCTTATTGTCGGGATGATGAATGATTTGTTTATGGAGGTTAAATCAGTATTCAACTTGTATTGATGAAAGGAATGATATGTTGCTAGCAAAAATTATATTTATTGCTTTAATTACAATTATTCTTGGTGTTACAATTTCAAACTTCAACAAAGAGTTTAAGGTGCATATTACCGTCATTTTCGGAATTCTTGTAATGCTTATATTATTTAAAGAGCTGAAGGTCTATGTACAGGAATTTATAGATTTATTTGTAAGGTACAATATTAAGATAGAATATTTTTCTACTATTTTAAAAATTGTTGGAATTGCATATATTTGTGACTTTATATCACTTCTTTGCAAGGATTTAAATTATGAATCAGTCGGTAAAAAAGTTGAGATGTCAGGAAAGCTGATTATACTCATTTATTCAATCGATATTATAAAAATATTTCTTGATCAAATACTGCTGCTTGTTAACGGGTGATGAGATGAAAAAAAAAATAATTATATTTATAATAATCATTTTAACTTTGAGTTTAAATGTATATGCAGCTTCAATAGATGATGCTCTTGAAAAAATTCCTGTGAAAAATTTAGAGGAGTATATAAACAACAACAATTCTTATTTTCAAGATAACAACATTAATATAAAAGATTTAATCGTGAATGCATTTAAAGGGAGACTTGATATTAGTTTAAAAGATTATTTTCTTTACGAACTTGAAAATGAGCAGGGATTTTTTAGAGATATTTTAAAAACAGTCATAAACATTTTAGTTATATGCATGATTTTAACTATAATCAAATATTTTTCTGAAGAATTTTCAAGCCAAAGTGTCTCTGATATAGTTGTACTATTTTCAGTTATGATTATCTTCACAATAATCTTAAAGGATGTTTTGAGCATAAAAAATATGCTGAAGACAGATTTTACTCAGTTTAAAACTATAACTGAGGATATAAATGCAGTATTCATGGCAGCAATGCTAACATTCGGAAAACTAAGCATATTACAATTTTTTTATACATCTTTAAATTATGTCATTGGAATTACAACGCAGTTTATTTACTCATTTACTGACATAATGACAATTATAATGATTGCTGTAATTTTAATTAACAATATGAGCAAGCTGATCAATGCTAAACTCAAGTATAAGTTTTTAAAAAAGGCAACTTTATTAATTTTGTCTGCCTATATGATTATTGTAGTCATAAATTTTTCTGTACAAGGATATATATTATACAAGAC
>JAQSYS010000292.1 GCA_029256005.1 Sedimentibacter sp. | reverse complement strand
AAAAAATCCGGTAATTTAAGCCATACATTGCTGCTTAAATAAATGCATACCAATACCATGGCAATTAATATGATATTTTTAATTTTACCCTGTTTCATGTATACCCCTTATTTGAACTCAGGAATTGTAATAATAATTTCAGTTCCTTTATTTAATTCACTGTTTATTGACAAAGTTGAATCATGAGCTTCAGCTATCTGCTTGGCAATTGAGAGGCCAAGACCTGTCCCCCCCAGCTCTCTGGATCTCGCTTTATCCACTCTGTAAAATCTTTCAAAAACCCTGGCTAAATCTTCCTTTGGAATTCCTATTCCGTCATCCATTATGCTAATATTTATATTGCCGTTTTCTCTGTATGCATCTATCCATACATTTCCTTGTTCAGAAGTATATTTAATTGCATTTCCTGCTATGTTTAAAATAATCTGCTCAAAACCGTCCCTGTCAAACAATATATTCATGTCATCAGAAATTGTTTTTATATGCATTGTTATATTTTTATTCTTAGCTTGAATAGACAGCTTCTTTGCAGTTTGATTTATCATTTCGCCTAGATTTAACTTTTCTTTTTTCCATTTAGTCTGTTCATAATCCATTCTTGACAATCTTAGCAGATCGCTAACCAACCTTGACATACGGTCGCTTTCTGAATTGATGACATTTAAAAAATCTTCAGCAAGTTGTTTTTCTTCAAGCGCTCCGTCAAGCAATGTTTCTGCATAGCTTTTTATTGTTGTTATAGGAGTTTTTAATTCATGAGATACATTGGCAACAAACTCTCTTTGAAGCTTGTCAATTTTATATTGCTCAGTAATATTTTTAAAAACAATAATAACGCCCCCTATTTCATTTTTATTATTCATGAATGGTGCGTAATCAACATTATAAGTTTCGTCATTCTTCTCTAAAATTTCGGTGCCGTGATAACTTTTAATTTTTAAATTGTTTAAAAGCATGCTTTCCTTTAGCTTTATAACAATATCATCATATTTTTCATCTTCATTTGTTAGTGACAAAAGATTTATAGCAACCGGATTTGCATGTATTATGTTTCCTTCAGTATCAACAGTCAATACACCATCAGCCATGTATTTAAATGTGGTTTCCATTTTGCTTTTTTCCTGCTGCAAACTGGACATGGATTTTTTAAGCTGATCAATAAGAAAGTTAAACATTGTTCCCAACTGTCCGATTTCATCGTTTGACTTCACATTAACCTTTTGTTCAAAATCTCCCTGAGACATTTGCTTTGCTTTAATCGTCAATTCTTTTATAGGTGCAGTAATGCTGGATGAAAGAATCAAACCTAAAAAAATCGTCAATGTCAATGCAATCATGGTAGCTTGAGTCATTATTTCCTTTGACTTATTTACAGTATCATAAATATATTCAACATTATTTGAAAGATAAATATAGCCCCTAATGTTCCCATCTGATTTCACAGGATATGACATGTGATATAAACTGGGATTTTCAGAATTTTCAGCACCCTCAAGTTGATCAGGTGGCGCAATATGCTCTACATTTCCATCAAGTGATTTAGTTAGTATGTAATTATTTATCTGTGTTGAGTTAAATGCGCTTTGGCCTATTAAATCCTCTGCACTTCCTGCAATTATAGTTTTTTTCTCATCATTTAAAATTATATAGACATTTTCATTATAACTAATTTGAGTGCTGTTAATATTCTCTTGAATTTCATCTATACTTTCGTCCCATTTTTTTGTTTTTAGGGCATCCGAGGAATTAAGAATTGATTTTATTCTTTCCTCCATGTTTTTTCGGTTCATTTCCAACTGAATGTCCTCAAGTTGATCAACAATATATATCCCTACTATGGACATGGATAGAAAAACAAGCAAAAAATAAATTAAAATAAATCTCCACCTAATACTTTTAAACATAATATCTCCATCTTCTTTACTTGCTCTTGAAGTAATATCCTGTTCCTCTTTTTGTTATTATATATTTATCTTCTTCTGTTTCGATTTTTTCCCTCAATCTTCTTACTGTTACATCAACTGTTCTTAAATCACCAAATTCATAGCCCCACACCTCTTTTAAAAGATGTTCTCTGTTGAACACTCTGTCCGCATTTAAAAACAAATATTTTAAAAGATCAAATTCCCTGTTGGTCAAATCAATTATTTCATTGTCCTTGCTTACTTCATAAGTGTTCATGTCAATTTTTAGATTTCCGGCAATTATTATTTTTGACTTCATTTCTTCGTTGACGTTAGAAAGCTTAACCCTTCTAAGATTAGCTCTAACTCTGGCTATCAGTTCTTTGTTGCTGAATGGTTTTGTAATATAGTCATCTGCTCCCAGCTCAAGCCCAGTTATTTTGTCATTTTCTTCTTCCTTTGCAGTAAGCATTATAACAGGCATTACATATTCCATTCTTATTTCCTTTAATACCTCAAAGCCATTTTTTTTAGGAAGCATAATGTCGAGAATTACTAACTCAGGGCTCATTTTATGAACCATTTTTATTGCTTCTTCACCATCATTGGCAGTCTGAACTTCAAATCCTTCTTTTACAAGATTATACTTGATTATTTCTGCAATCGGTCTTTCATCATCTACTACTAATACTTTAGGCATAAATGACCTCCATTACTTTAGTTAATGATTAGTTTTATCATCATTTGATTATTAATTCTTAATTTTTAATTATTTTATTATACCATGTTTTTCAAAAATGAACACCAACTTTAATTAAAAGCATAAATTAATTTAGGTAGGTGAAAATTATGAAAAATCATATAGATTACAATAAGCTTTGTCCAACCATAAAAGGTCAATTATATTCGAGCAATAATAATATTATACCGGTTATAATAACCTATAAATCAGATAAAAAAATGAAGGAAGGCAAAATTTCTTCATTATCAAATAAAATGAATTGCAACCTTCCAATTGTAAATGGCTGTGCTTGTGATATGAGTATAAATTCAATATTGGAGCTGACTACTGATCCCGATGTTGAGTTCATCAGCTATGACGCAAAGGTGTTTGCAGTAATGGATATTGCAAGAAAGTCAATTGGTGCTGACTTAGTGTTAAACACCGGCTATACAGGCAAAAATGTTACTGTTGCTATTATAGACACCGGAATTTCTCCCCATGCGGATTTAATATATCCAAACAA
>JAQSYS010000291.1 GCA_029256005.1 Sedimentibacter sp. | reverse complement strand
AGAATTTCCTTGCTCTACAATACGTCTTAACATGCTTATCAGACGCTCAACATCTTGTGGGTGCAATCCTGTTGTAGGTTCATCCATTAAATACAAAAAGTTTCCTGAAGATGTATTTCCCAACGCCTTCGCCAATTTTATTCTTTGAGCTTCTCCGCCAGACAGCGTAGATGCTGATTGCCCCAAGGACAGATACCCAAGACCAACTTGTTTAAGAACTTCAAGTTTCTCTGATACCTGTTTTTCATCCTTAAAAACATAAGATGTTTCATCAATAGACATATCTAAAATATCAGAGATGCTATGGGTTTTGTATTTTACCTCTAAAATATGATTTTTAAATCTTTTTCCAAGACATTCAGGGCAGTCCACTTCTATATCCGGCATAAAATGCATTTGTACCTTTAGAACTCCATTACCTTCACATTGATCACATCGTCCTCCTGCTACATTGAAAGAGAAATCCTTGGCCTTTAGCTTCCTTTCTTTTGCCAAAGGAGTATCTGCAAGCAAATCACGTATAGAAGTAAAAATGTCCGTATAAGTAGCAGCATTGGATCGGCTCGAACGTCCAATTGGTTGCTGGTCAATCATCAATACTTCCTTGACATTCTCAAGCCCTGAAATATCTCGACACTCCTCAAAATCTAATTTTCCATTTTGTACAAACTGATACAATACATCAAATAGCAAGCTGGACTTCCCTGCACCTGATGCTCCTGATATCGTGACAAGTTTACCCAAAGGTATTTCTACATCAATGTTTTTCAAATTATGAACTTTAGCGCCTTTGATGATAATTGACTGCACTGTGCTTAAGCCCTTATTATGTGAAATCACTGTGGATTTATTGAACAAATATTTGCCTGTTATAGATGCAGGGTTATTTGCAACTTCTTGAGGTGTTCCGGTGGCAACAATAGACCCACCGTATTTGCCAGCACCTGGTCCTATGTCGATAACAAAATCACAAGCTTCTATAAAATCCGGATCATGTTCTACAACTAAGACTGTATTTCCCATATCCCGCAAATTTCTTAGAATTTCAATTAGTTTATTATTATCTTTCGCATGCAACCCGGTTGTAGGTTCATCAAGCACATACAATACTCCTGTTAATCCTGTTCCAATTAGAGTTGCCAATCTGATGCGCTGTAATTCTCCTGATGAAAGACTTGATGCTAAACGACCTAGGCTCAAATAGCCAACTCCTATTTCAACAAGCCTGCCTAGCTTTTCTAAAATCATCTGTATTATGGGATATACCATTTCTTTAATATTTTTTGGTAAAGTTTCAAAAATATGATTCATCCACTCATAACAGTCTTCTATGTTCATACTATTTATTTCAATTATATTTTTGCCACAAATCTTAACCTTACGAATTTCATCTTTAAATTTCAAACCGTTACAGGCAGAGCATATGGTTGAAACAAGAAGTTTTCCCAGTTTTTCTTCTCCGCTTTTCTTTTCTGAATAACGTCGCATCAAGTTAGTTACTACGCCTTCAAATTTCCCGCCTGGCACTGTCTTTGGTGTATTAATGTTGGGATATAATTTTTTAAATTGAATACTTTCAACCCCATACAAGAGCAAAGTCATTTGCACATGATTATAATCTCTGATTAATGAATCAATGCTGAACTCAAATCCATAATGCCTACCTGCATTTACCAATGCTTCCCCATAACGATAAATATACGCTTCATCCCATCCGTAAATCCCCCCATCTCGAATGCTTTTATCGTAATCGATTAACATTTTGAGATTTGGTTCATTTGTGACACCCAAACCTTTACATGCAGGGCATGCACCTTCGGGAGTATTATATGAAAAGTCTCTTTTTGTCATTAGTTTTACAGTCTTTCTGCAGTGATAACAAATAGAGTTTTTTTGAAACTCATCTGAAATCATATTTACCTGAGAAATAATCTCCCCACAATGAGGACATGGATATTCACCAATCTTAGAGAATAAAATTCTTATAAAAGATAAAATATCAGTAATAGTTCCTACTGTTGAACGTGGATTCATATTGCCATGATGTTGATCAATGCTGATAGAAGGAGACAATCCTTTGATTTTATCTACTTTTGCTCTGGGCAATAAATCTGTAGCCATTCCAAGCGATTCCATATAGAGTCTTTGACACTCACGTTGAAGTGTATCAAAAGCTAAAGTTGACTTACCTGAACCAGAAAGACCAGTCATGGCTATTAGTTTGTTTTTGGGAATTTCAAGAGAAATATTCTTTAGGTTATTACCCTTTGCCCCACTTACGACAATATAATCGTTCATATTCATCATTCCTTTCTACTTAAAAGTACCATGCCCTACTAAGCCAAAAAAAGTTGGGTCATGGAAATCTAATTGATTACAAAATAATAACACCAGAAAAAAGTCTGGTGTTTAAGTGTAGGGTTATTAATATTTCTTTTTTAACTCTTTAAGCTGGATTAGTACACTCTTTGCATTTATTTCAGCGTGACTCAATGATGTTAGAAGCTTGTCACAAGCAGATACAATATCTTCATCATCTCGTGGAGTATCTATGGCTATTCTTATATTTGTTTCAGGTTCGCGAGACAAAGCTTTTAGCATACGCAAAATTGCCGCAAGAGAATAATTAGCACAACGTAGTGAACGTATAACCTTAAGTCGTTTAATATCTTCTTCTGTGTAAATCCGATATCCGTTTTGCTTGCGCTTTATAATCAAAAGACCATTCATTTCCCAATTTCTCAATGTATCTATTGTAACTTGCAGAAAGTCGGCTGCCTCCTTTCGCGTAAGAAATAATTTATCCGTTTCACTTGCATAACAAGTATCAGATAATATTCTCTTAACAATTGCGATAGCTTCTTCAGCATTCATTTGTTCTTTTTTTATTTGATTCAAATAATCTTCCGCAAGGTAAATTGATTTATCAAATTCTCTTTTAGCCGATAGCTTAATAATATCAACAGCTTTTTTTCGCAAGCCATTTTGTAATACTTCAACTTCAAAAGCTATTCTGGCGAGTTTAAATTGTTCTACATGAAAATCTGTAAAAACTCGATATCCATTTTTCATGCGTTCTGTTTTTGGAATAAGTTCGTATTCTTCATAAAGCCTAACAGTATTTGGATGTACGCCGATTATCTTTGCAATATCTGAAGTTTTATAAGTTTTCAT
>JAQSYS010000013.1 GCA_029256005.1 Sedimentibacter sp. | reverse complement strand
CAGAGCACTTGCAAGCGAAGCAAGAATAGGCGAAAAATTTTTCGAGCAATTAGCAAACGATGAAGAAAGACATGAAAAAATTTATAATGCCTTATTGAAAAGGTTTGAAAAAAACATAGAAGTTGAAATTGAAGAAGGTGAAGCTGAATTTGTAGACTTATTAATTGAAAGCAACACCCTTTTTGATGAAGAGCTGATATATAAGGCAAGAACTTTATTCACAAAAAGTCAGATATTCGATATAGCTGAAAAAGCTGAAAGAGATGCAGTATTACTTGTTACAGAGCTTCAAAAGTTGTATCCTGACATGGCTACAGAAGAAATTGCCATAATTTTAAACGAAGAGAAAAAACATCTTAAAAAGGTTCTTGAAAGAAAAAAAGAAAGCCAACCATTATTTGGAAGAGGCATGTGATAAAATAATGATGACGGACCCAAGTAAACTTAGGCCCGTTTTTTTTATTCTTCATTTATTTTTCTATTAGTTTTTTTTCTTTGCTTGACAGATTCGTTAAGCAAGTATTCAATTTGTCCGTTGATGGAACGAAAGTCATCTTCAGCCCAGTCAGCAAGCTCCTCCCAAAGTCTTGGAGATAACCTTAAAAGCACCTGCTTTTTATCTTTATCTTTTTTGCTATCCATCTATTCACCGTTAATAAAGTGAACCAGAATTTACTATTGGTTGAGCATCTTTGTTGCCACATAAAACAACCAGTAGATTGCTCACCATAGCGGCTTTCCTTTCTTCATCAAGCTGGACAATATTATTTTCGTTTAGCTTTGCAAGAGCCATTTCTACCATTCCTACAGCACCTTCTACAATCATTTGTCTTGCATCTATGATAGCTGAAGCTTGTTGTCTTTGAAGCATAGCTGCTGCAATTTCAGGAGCATATGATAAATGTGTTATTCTTGCTTCTGCGATTTCAAGACCGGCAACATCTACCTTTGATTGTATTTCATCCTGCAGTTTTTTGGCTATTTCAATACTTGATCCTCTTAAAGTCTTTTCATTATCATCACCAAATGTATCATAAGGATAAAGTCTTACTATGTTTCTCAATGCAGAATCACATTGTATAGAAAGAAATTCTGTGTAATTATCAACATTGAATACTGCCTTTGCAGTGTTTACAACTTTCCATATAACCACTATACCTATGATGATGGGATTACCCATAGCATCATTTATTTTTTGCTTATCATTGTTTAATGTCATAGCCTTTAATGAAATTTTCTTGTTTGGAACATGAACACTTACATCTTTAACATTTTTATCATGCGCTGAACCTTCCATTGTCAATGTAGCAGTAGAAGCTGTCTTTGCTCCGGGATTCACAGCTGACACAAAAGGATTAACGTAATAAAATCCTTCACCTTTCAATGTTCCATAATACTGTCCAAACAGTGTTAAAACCAAAGCTTCATTTGGTTTTAATATTTTAAGACCTGCATATAGTATTGGACCAACTAGAAAGGCATATAGAGCACTTAAAATTATTAAAATTACCTTTATTGCACCTCTTAAGTAAATTATGCTTAAAAGAAATAGTGCAAATGCTACAAGTATGAAAACCGTATTTATAATAAGCATGCCCATTCCATTTTTAGCCTTTGGTAAAATTTCTTCGTTTATAAAATTATTATTGTTATTTAATTCAGACATTTCATTCACCTCTTTATTATTATGATATCAAATTGATATCATAGTTATATTATATTCCGATTTTTTAAAAAGTCAATATCAATATTTGTAAATTAAATGCAATAAAAAAGAGCCGTAGCTCTTTTTATGCAATTTTTAAATTTCTTCAGCCAGTTCGTTTAAGTCAGGCATATTGGATGACTTGTATTTTGCTCTTAAAGCAGAAAATATTCTTTTGGCGCTTACGTCAGTTATTCCGCTCCTTTGTAAATTCAAATCCACTATCTCACTTATTCTGCTTGTTTTATTTTGAAGAACCACACTGATATTCCATGGAGTTTCTAGTATAACTTTTTTGTCATATTCTAATTTTTCCATACTTTTATATTTAGTATCATCCAGTTCCAGTGCTTCAATATCTTTTATGATTATTGGAACTTGTTTTTCTTCTAATACAAGGCGGGCTAATTTTTGTTGTTTTTCTGTACCGCTAATTTCTCTCATTTATATATAAATCTCCTTTGAAATTATTATCTTCTTTTCCCATTATACTATTAAAATTTATTAAAATGCAAATAATAATTTCATGTATATAGTTTCAAATAAAGTTTAATTAGATAAATGAAGGGTATAATTTAAACATATTAAAAATAATTAAAAATACAGGAGGTTTCATGAAATTAAAAGATAAAACGGTAGTTGTAACAGGCGCAAGTTCCGGAATGGGCAGAGAGATAGCATTACGTTTTGCAAAAGAAGGAGCTAATGTTCTAGCGGTAGCAAGACGTGCAGATAGATTAAATCAATTGGTTGAAGATACAAAGGATTTTGACGGTAAAATTATTGCATACTCTGCTGACGTTACTGATAAGGACAAGGTTGAATCTATGATTGATGAAGCCATAAAACAATTCGGTAAATTGGATGTATTGGTTAACAATGCAGGAATAATGGATGACATGAGTGGTGTTGGCGACATAAATGATGAGATGTTTGACAAGGTGTTTGATATAAATGTAAAATCTGCGTTATATTCAATGAGAAAAGCTGTGAAATATTTTGAGGAAGTAGGCGGAGGCAATATAATTAATGTTGCATCAATAGGTGGGTTGCATGGCGGAATTGCAGGTGCCACATATACTGCAAGCAAGCATGCAGTGGTTGGTTTGACTAAGAACACTGCATTCATGTATGCTATGAAAAACATAAGATGTAATGCAATTTGTCCTGGAGGAGTTGCTACAGAAATAGCAACTGGTGATTTCATGCAAAAAATCAATCAAGAAGGTGCAGCGCGAACTGGGATTGGATTAGCATTAAATCCTAAATATGGAATGCCAAATGATATTGCAAATGTTGCAGTATTTTTAGCAAGTGATGAATCAGGATTCATTAACGGACAATGCATTCAGGTAGATGGTGGCTGGTCAGCATATATGTAAAATTTGATTTATTTAATTAAATATGATAGTATAAAATAGCAGCTTTTAAAAAGGCTGCTATTTGTTTTGAATATTTAGTTTATTTTAAGGATAAATTGATATTATATAAAAGTTATTTTATTAGATAGGAGTGAAATTTTGAGAAAATTATTACCTTTTATGAAAAAGTATATGCGTTATGCAATTCTATGCCCAATTCTCATGGTATTAGAGGTTATAGCGGATATTGCAATTCCATATCTAATGTCGCTTATTGTGGATGTTGGGATTGCGAACAGAGATATTAATTATGTTATTAAGATAGGTTCGATAATGATTTTTGCAGCTCTTTTGGGTATGACATTCGGAATTATAAGTTCTTATTATGGAGCGACTGCAGGTTTTGGTTTTTCTGCTGAAATAAGAAAGACCGTTTTTAAAAAAGTTCAAAGTTACTCTTTTTCAAACCTTGATAAGTTTTCTGTATCATCTCTTATAACCAGACTTACAAACGACTGCAACATGTTGGGGCAGGTTGCGATGATGAGCCTTCGTATGGCTGTCAGAGCTCCATTTATGATGATATTTGCACTTATTATGGCATTAAGCATCAATGCACCTTTAGCTAGTGTGTTCATGATTGCAATACCGGTAACAGTTGTATTACTAGGAATTATAATGGTAAAGGCAAGACCGATTTTTATTAAAATGCAGTCTCGAGTAGACAGAGTAAATGCAATTATTCAAGAAAATTTAATCGGAATAAGAGTTGTTAAGTCGTTTAACAGACAAACTCATGAAGAAAATAGATTCAAAGAAAGAAATGATTCATTGAGAGATACAGCTTTAAAGGCAATTTCTACAATAATGTTTTTATTTCCTGTATTGACGATAGTAACATATGCAACCATAATTGCAGTATTGTGGTTTGGAGGAAAGCAAGTAGTTTCAGGCAGCATGGGCAGCGGAGAACTGGTTTCATTCATAACATACATTACTCAAATACTGATGTCTCTAATGATGCTTTCATTTTTCTTCATGCAGCTCTTAAGAGGTTCAGCCTCAGCAGCAAGAATAGTAGAGGTATTGGAAACAGATTCGGAAATACTTGAAGATGTTAATCCCGTAACTGAAATAAAAAATGGTTCAGTTAGCTTTAACAATGTTAGCTTCGCATATCCGTTAAGTGCTGAAAAAGCATTAAAGAATATTAATTTAGAAATCAAACCAGGTGAAACTATTGGAATTATAGGATCAACGGGTTCATCAAAGTCAACCTTGGTTCAACTTATACCAAGGCTTTATGATGCCTCTGAGGGTTCTGTTTCTGTTGGTGGAGTAAACGTCAAGAAATATAATATAAAGACATTGAGAGATAAAGTGGCATTTGTTCTTCAAAAGAACGTGTTGTTTTCAGGAACAATAAGAGAAAACATGAAATGGGGAAATGAAAATGCCACTGATGAACAGATTATAAATGCGTTGAAACAGTCTCAGGCATGGGAATTTGTATCTAAGTACAATGATACACTGGATTACAAGGTTGAGCAGGGTGGAGATAATTTCTCCGGAGGACAGAAACAGAGACTTACCATTGCTAGAGCTTTAATAAAATCACCTAAAATAATTATATTGGATGACTCTACAAGTGCAGTTGATATAACAACAGATGCAAAAATTCAGCGTACATTCAAAGAAGAACTGGAAGACATTACAACGATAATAATTGCTCAGAGAATTTCTTCAATTCAGCATTCAGATAGAATACTTGTAATGAATGAAGGAGAAATTGTCTCTATTGGAAGTCATGAGGAGCTTATGATTAACTCTCCGATTTACAATGAAATATATGAATCACAGCAGAAAGGGGTGGTCGGATAATGAAAGGCAATGAAATGAAGGGGCCTAAGCAGTTAAAACCACAAGATACAAAGAAAACCCTTTTAAGGTTGTTCAGTTATTTTAAATTTAATAAAATATTACTTATTAGCGGAATATTATTTATTATTTTGAGTTCAGTTGCGGAAATAGGTATAAATGCAATGCTAAGTCCAGTGATTGATACCTTGGTGGGAGATTTCAATAGTAATAGATTCATAATGTACCTAGCAATAATGGGTATATTGGTTTTAGCAATTGCACTCTCTCAATATATAGGTAACTTGTTTATGGCAAAGCTTGCACAAAAAACAGTTCATAAAATAAGAGAAGAAATGTTTTCGCATATGGAAAAGTTGCCTGTATCATATTTTGATAAACATTCACATGGTGAACTTATGTCAACATTTACAAACGACGTGGATATGCTAAACCAATCACTTGAGCAAAGTGTATCACAAGTATTAATATCGATAGTAACAGTAGTTGGAACTTTTGCCATGATGCTTATTTTAAGCCCTATTATGACTATTGCTGTAGCAGTAATGCTTGCATTAATGCTTTTAGTTGTGAAAAATATTGGTCAAAAGTCATCTAAGAACTTTCGTAATCAGCAGACAGCTATAGCAGGTATGAATGGGTATATTGAAGAAATGATGTCAGGTCAAAAGGTTGTAAAAGTCTTCAATTATGAAGACAGAGCTATAGAAAGCTTTAATGAAAAGAATGAAGAATTGAGAAAGGCAAGTACTCAGGCATCTACATTCGGTGTAATGCTAATGCCTATAATGGGAAATTTATCATTTGTTAAATACGCCGTTATTTCAATGCTTGGTGCATACCTTGTTATGAAAAGCAGATTTAGTATTGGTAACCTCGCTTCATTTTTACAGTATACAAGAACAATATCAAGGCCAATAACACAGGTATCCAATCAACTTAACACATTGTTTGCCGCATTAGCAGGAGCTGAAAGAATTTTCAAGGTACTGGATGAAAAAATTGAAGTGGACAATGGTGATGTAACATTGGTTAATGAACTAAAAGATCTACACTGGAGGGTGCCAACAACTGGTGGAAAGTTTGAACTAGTCCCATTAAAAGGAGATATTACTTTCAAAGATGTGGATTTTGGATATGCGCCTGATAAACAGGTTTTAAAGAAAGTTAATCTATATGCTAAGCCAGGACAGAAAATTGCATTTGTAGGTTCAACAGGTGCAGGTAAAACAACAATTACTAATTTAATTAACCGTTTCTATGAAATAAATGACGGAAGCATACTTTATGATGGAATAGACATAAAAAGAATCAATAAGTTTGATTTGAGAAGTACCATGAGCATAGTTTTGCAAGATGTTCATTTGTTTGAAGGAACAGTTGCAGATAACATAAGGTACGGTAGATTGGAAGCTACGGATGAAGAAGTAAAAGCAGCAGCAAAGTTAGCCAATGCACATTATTTCATTAAACATTTACCTGAGGGATATAATACAATTCTTACCGCTGATGGACAAAACCTGTCACAAGGAGAAAGACAGTTGTTATCAATAGCAAGAGCAGCTGTAGCTGACCCGACAATCTTGATACTCGATGAAGCGACTTCATCAGTTGATACAAGAACAGAAAAACTTATATCTGAAGGTATGGATAAGTTGATGTCGGGTAGAACTACATTTGTTATTGCTCATAGATTGTCAACCGTAAGGGACTCAAATGCCATAATGGTACTTGAGCAAGGTGAAATCATCGAAAGAGGCGATCATGACGAGCTTATGAATCAAAAAGGAAGATACTATTCATTAAATGCTGGAGTAGTTGAACTAGAATAATAATGAAATATAAAAATAATCCCGATAAATGGGATTATTTTTTGCTTGTATATAAAATTATTAATTTTAGTCATATATACATCTGAACAAATATATATTATTTATAAGGAATATATTTATTTTTCAATAAATGATATTAGGAGGATGTATGAGAAGGTTTAAAGCAAAGCTTGGTTCCAAGCTGTCAAACAAGCTGTCAACAAAATTATCAAAACCTATAAACATTAACAGAGAAGAGTTAAAGAACAATGTATTAACAATAGGATTATTTATTTTTATAATAATAACTACATTTTGGCTGATAGATATAGTATTTGGCCTATTAAGCGAATCAATGAATTTTTCGGAAATTAAAAATGTACTTCTTTTGATTCGCGATTATGTATTATGGTTTATATTAGCTGTTTTGTACATACTAGTTGCAAGAAAAAAACATTTCAATTATGAATCAGTGGTAGCATTTACTGCTCTTGGTTCAATCTATACAGCTATAAAATTATATACTGCTGATTTGGGAGCAGTTTGGATTTTTATAGTTGAGTGGATAATTATTACAATGGCTATTTACAACATGGTGAAAATAGTATTTTCACATTTCTCTAGACCACAAGCAGAATAATTCAATTTTTAACTCTGCACCTTCAATTATGAAGGTGTATTTTTTTCTGCATTTTTTGTTTTGTAAATATAAAATATGGTATAATAACAACAGTACTACAATAAAATTGGGAGTATATTATGAATGAAATTAAAATAAAAAGGGTTTATAAGGAGTTTTCTGAGGAAGACGGATATAGAATTTTGGTTGACAGATTATGGCCAAGAGGAATTGCAAAGGAGAATGCAAAAATTGACCAATGGGCAAAAGTAGTCTCTCCAAGCACTGAATTAAGAAAATTATTCAACCATGATGAGAATACAATGGAAGAATTTAAAAAAAGATATTATGATGAACTGGATAGCAATAAGGATACAGTTGAATTTATTGAGCAAATAAAAGAAAAATTAAATGAATGTAATGTTACTTTTTTATATGCTTCTAAGAATGAAGATGTCAATCATGCAATGGTACTTAAGGAATGGATTGAAGAACAGTTTTGATGTTATTTTTTTAGGAACTGCGGGTATAGAGGAAAAATAGATGGTATTATATTCTATTGACAAGTAGAATATAATAAATTATAATACATTTAGATATTTATCTAAATGTCTAAATGAATTGGAAGGTGATAATTAAAATGGGATTTCAAGAAAGCTTTAAGGCATTGTCGGATCCTACAAGGCGTCAGATAATAGAATTGCTGAAAAAACAGAAAATGACAGCAGGCGAAATTGTTGAACAGTTTCAGATGACTGGAGCTTCTATTTCTCATCACTTATCTATTATGAAAAATGCCGGATTGGTAACTGATGATAAACAAGGAAAATATATTTATTATGAGTTGAATCTCTCAGTTCTTGAAGAGATATTGGCTTGGCTTGCTTCTTTGAAGGAGGAAAAATAAAAATGAGCAGAATATTCAGAAATGAAAATATAAAAGTATGGATTTTATTTGTTGTTACAATGTTAATTGGTGCAATTTCTTACAGTTATCTTCCTGAACAAATACCAATTCATTTTAATGCAGCAGGTGAAATTGATAACTATGGAGGCAGAATTTCTATTTTCCTGGCTCCAGGTGTTATTTTATTAATGATTTTATCAGCTGAGTTTTTTCGAAATGCAGACCCGAAAAAATCGTCCTATGACAAATTTAACAAACAATATTACTTGATATTCTTTTTAACTTCTTTGTTAATGCTTGTAATTCAGCTATACACAATTGCAGTAAGCCTGGAAATGAAGGTACTAAATATAAATGCTATAATGCCAATTGCGGTAGGGTTACTCTTTGCTATAATCGGAAATTCTATGCCTAAATTTAAGCAAAATTATTTTGCTGGTATTAAAACAAGCTGGACGTTGGCAGATGAAGACGTATGGTTCAAAACTCACAGACTTGGAGGAAAGATATGGTTTATTGGCGGCATATTAATGATGTTGTCATCAATTCTTCCTGATAATATGAAGATGCTTGTGTTTTTTGGAGTGGTAATAATTTTATCTATTGTTCCAATTGGTTATTCTTATATCATTTATAAAAAGAAATATAAATAATTAATACTGCACACATCAACAAAAAATAATCCAAAAATTAAAAGTGATAGTTCATGAAACTGTCACTTTTTTCAATAAAATTAATATTGGATTAATGTAAAAAGAAGTTGAAATATATCGAACATTTTGTTATATTTAAGTAAAATAATTCGCATTAATAAATAAATTAAATAATAATTTAGAAGATTTATGCGGGTAATTCATTGCTGTAATTACTTTTATGGAGGATGGTATGGATACATATAATATTGAGGTTGCAGGAGTAAAAAGAAAGCTGCCAGTTATAAAAATCAGTAATGACTTGAGTATTGCAAGCTTTGTGATTTTGGGTGACACTGAAATGGTCTGTGCATCAGCTATAGAAATAGTGAAAAGATTGCCTGAAGTGGATGTCTTGGTTACTGCTGAAGCAAAAGGAATTCCATTAGCTTTTGAGATTTCAAGATTATTAAAAATGAAAAAATATATAGTCGCTCGCAAAAGCATAAAACCATATATGGACTCGCCAATTATAGATGAAGTAGTTTCAATTACAACTCAAAAGAAACAGTTATTAGTATTAGATGAACAGGATGCTTTAGATATTAAGGGTAAACGTGTTGCATTAATAGATGATGTAATTAGTACAGGAGAATCATTGTCTGCTATTGAGAGATTGGTGGAATCCGTTGGTGGCATTATAGTAGCAAGAGCTGCAATACTTGCTGAAGGTGACGCTTCTGACAGAGATGATATTATATTTTTAAAAGCATTACCACTCTTTAAAAATTGATAGTATTTGGATTTTATGAGAAGTAGGTTTCTATGAAGAATATTACAAATGTTGGAGATGTATGTACAGAGGATGGTTTTTTGTTTTAGATATAAATGCATAAAAAATATTTTTTTAAAATAATTATTGACAAACTATTTTTCGAGTGTTATACTCCTAAAAATACACAATTTAATAGGCAATATAAACGCTGTGATAAGGAGTATTAAGCATTTTCAGTGATTTCAGAGAGTTGTTGGTTGGTGAAAAACAATATCCGATGAGATGCCGAACTAGCCTTGGAGCGGATCATCCGAAATTTATAGTAGGATGGTACGAGGGAGCCAATCGTTAAAAATGGCAGGATATCGATTAAACATCCGTATCCGGAGAGGGCATTTCATATGAAATGAATAAGAGTGGTACCGCGAAAGATTATATCTTCCGTCTCTTAGGGATTAGTTTCCCTGAGAGAGGAAGATTTTTTTATGCTTGAAAATTAACTTTCTCATGGACAACTAGAAGTAAGTGTATTAAAAAATTAAATCATGAGAGGTATGAAAGATGGAAAGACAAGAAAAAGCAACAAAGAAAATGGGCTTTGCAGGAGCATTTGCTGTTGCAAGCGTGCTGTTCAGCTCTCACGCGGGCGGCGGATTCGCAACAGGGAATCAAGCAACACAATATTATGTTCAGTATGGATGGTATGCACCATTTATGGCAATTTTGGCAATGGCACTCTTAACATTAACTATCCGTGAATGTATAATTATGTACAACACCAGAGGCTTATCAAGCTATAAGCAATTGTTTCAAACCTTGTATCATCCTTTTGATAAAATGTCAGTATTGTTTGATATTTATTTTTACACCATGGTTCTATGTGCAGTCGGAGCAGTTATTGCTGGAGCTGCATCACTGATAAATAAAAATTATGGCATACCATACGTATATTCAGTTTTATCAGTAGGATCTATTTTAATGGTATTGACAATTTTCGGCGCTTCAATGGTTGCTCGTGCTTCAACTATTATGTCGATTGGAATTTTAACCTCATGTGCAATTATATTTATTTTAGGTATAAATGCAAAAATGCCTGAAATTGCTAATATATTTGTAATAAGGGAAAGTAGTACAAATATCGGTAAAGGTATTTTAAAAGCATTTACGTATGCAGGATTTCAGTCCGTTGTAATACCAACAATGATATCATGTGGCAAGTCTTTGAAGAGTACCAAGGAAGTTTCTAAGTCAATGTTGATTTCCTTTGCAATAAATTCTGTAGCATTAGTATTGTCTGTAATTATGCTTTTAGGATGGTATGCTGAATTTACTCAAGTAGGAGAAACTACATTGCCTTCACTTTATGTCACAAAACAACTGGGTAAATCTTATGTGTTTTGGGCTTACAATATTTGCTTGTTTTTATGCTTGATTTCAACTGGAGTTACAACTATTTATGGATTTGTCGAAAAGTTTGAAAAAGCAAAAATACTGTCTGGTATTAATAAAGTTGTAGCGAGAAGAATTATAGTGTCTTGTTTCATAATGTTTTTATCAATGGGGATTTCTATGGTTGGTTTGGACAAGATTATAAAATATGGTTACGGGTACATGGGATATTTGGGGATTGCAATTATAATTGTTCCTTTCTTGACAGTAGGAGCTTACAAAAATCGCAAATATATAAAAAATCAAAGCAGTAAATCAACTGAAATCAAAGCTGATACCTCAGCAAAATTAACTGAAGGAGTTGAGTTCTAATGAAGACACAATTATTTCCGGGTTACTCAATAGGCCCCGATGCATACAAAGAAGTTGTTAAGGTATGTATACCTTATGGGACAAAGGTCGTTGTTATAGGAGGTGAGAAAGCAATAACAGCAGCCAAAACCAAAATTCAAGATGCAATTGAAGGAAGTCAGCTTGAAATTACAGGATTCTTTTTATTCGGTGGAGAGGCTTCCTTAGAAAATATTGAAAGATTGAAAGCAATTCCTGAGGTTCAAGAAGCACATATGATTTTTGCAGTAGGTGGGGGAAAGGCAATTGATACCGGAAAGGTACTTGCTCAAAGAACTGAAAGAGCATTTTTCTCATTCCCTACAATAGCATCCACATGTGCGGCATGTACTAGCCTTGGCATTTTATACAATCCCGATGGTTCGCTGAGAGAGTATTCATTTTCTAACGTACCAGCGATTCACATATTCATTGACAGTGAAATTATTGCAAAAGCACCAGACAAATATCTTTGGGCAGGTATAGGTGATTCTATGGCAAAATATTTTGAAAGTTCAGTTTCAAGCCGTGGTGATGAGCTCAATCATTCACCAGCAATGGGAGTACTAATTGGAAATATGTGCAATGAGCCATTTATAAAATATGGGATGAAGGCACTGGAGGATTGTAAAAATAACATAGTATCAGAGGAATTAGAAGAAATTATATTGGGAGTAGTTATATCAACAGGATTTGTTTCTAACCTTGTAAGCATTGATATAACAACAGGTCTAGCTCATGCAATATACAACGGTTTTACAGTAATTCCGCATATAGAAAAGCATCATCACCTGCATGGCGAAATAGTGTCTTTCGGAATTTTAATACTTCTGATTGTTGATAGGCAAAAAGAACAATTTGAAAAGATTTTTAAATTTAATAAAAGCCTTAGATTGCCGACAATGCTTTCTGATTTGCATTGTACAATGGATGATGTTGACCAAGTTATTGAAAAAGCACTTAAAGGAATAGATGTAAGGCACTATCCTTATGAGGTAACTCCTGACATGATAAAGTATGCATTTTCATTTTTGGAATCATACAATAAAAATAATATAAAACAGGTTTGTTAATACAAATAAGTCCTTGAATTTAAATTCAAGGACTTTGGTTTAAAATTTATCATAATATATTTTTTCTAAAGGAATATCTTTGGCTAGAAGCGCTTCTACAATTGAATCTATCATGGCTGGACTGCCGCAAAGATAAGCTGAGTAATTAACACCTTTCTCAATGTATTTGTCAATTGAAGCAGGCACACGTCCTCTTTCACCGGTCCACTCAGTAGATTCTTCACGAGACAATGTAGGAATAAATTTAAAATCATACAAAGTTTTTTCGAAAGTATTTAACTTATCTATGAGAAATAAATCATCCATTGACTTTGCTCCAAAGAAAAATAAAGCTTTACGTTGGATTTGGTTATCAGCCATATATTGAAGAATTGATATTATTGGAGCCATTCCGGTTCCGGCTCCTGCAAATATGATTGGACCACCGTCATCCTCGTGATAATAAAACTCGCCATAGGGACCATTTATATGAACCTTATCGCCTTCTTTTAAATACTGATGCACATATGTTGTTGCGATTCCACCAGTGTAGCCAATTAAAAGTTCAATAGCATGCTTGTCATTTACGGATGAAGCAACAGAATATGCGCGATAAACTTCATCAGGGCTGCCTTCATATGCAGGTGCTTTTAATTGAACATATTGACCAGGCTTAAAGTTAATTTCTTCTTCTCCCAAATCAAAACGAAGATGTTTGATTGTATTAGTAAGCTGTTCCATCTTTGAAACACTGGTAGAATATTCTTTAACATTAAACAATTCCTCAGGAATTTCTATTTTAATGTTTTGTTTAACCTTACATTGGCAGGAAAGTCTGACATTATTGTCAAGTTCTTCTTTTGAAAGCCAAGGTAGTTCTGTTGCCAGTACAGGTCCACCACCTTCTTTTACTGTTACTTTGCAGTAACCGCAGGAACCCTTACCACCACATGCAGATGGAATGAATATTTTTTGAGAAATCAATGTTGACAGAAGGCTGTTGCCACCATCAACCACATAATCCTTATCATCGTTGATTGTGAGCTTCACTTCGCCGTAATTTCCGATTGTACGGTCAGCTAGAGTTAAAATTAATGCCAGAATAGCTGCTAATATTGAAAATATAACTGTAGTTGAAATAATTGTACTCATAGCTGCCTCCTATTGTATTTGAACCATGCCGCTGAACCCTATGAAGGCAAGTGCCATGATACCTGTTATAATTAATGTAATGGGTGTACCCCTAAGTCCTTCAGGAATTGATTTTTCACTTAGTCTTGATCTGATTCCTGCCATTGCTGTTATTGCTAACGCCCAACCAATCCCGGAACCCGCTGCAAAAAAGACTGTTTGTATAAAATTGTATTGCCTTGAAACCATGAACAATGAAACACCAAGTATTGCACAATTAACTGTAATGAGTGGCAAGAATATTCCCAAGGCATAATACAAGCTTGAAAGATACCTCTCCAAAACCATTTCCAGAAGCTGAACAAAGGCTGCAATAACAAGGATAAAAATAATGTACATCAAATATTCGAGATTAAAAGGTACAACAATGTACCAATAAACAAAATAGTTTAAAATAGTTGTGAAGGTAAGAACTGCAGTCACTGCAATTCCAAGTCCTATGGCAGTGGGTATTTCTTTAGAAACTGCTATAAAGGAACACATTCCCAAGAAGTTAGAAAAAATCATATTGCTTGTAAAAATTGATGCTATAAATATTACCAATGGATGAACTTCTATCATTTTTTCTCAACTCCTTTAAGTTGTTTCTTAGTTCTATAGTTGTTAGCAGCCCACATTATGCATGCAAGAATAAAAAATGCAGATGGAGGCATTACCATCAAAGTCCATTTTGTAAATTCAGCAGGCATTACAGCAAATCCAAAGAAAGTGCCAAATCCTAAAATTTCTCTCACGGTTGCGATGCACAATAAAACCAGAGTGTAACCAAAACCTGCTGCTAAACCATCTAAAAATGAAGGTATGGGAGGATTTGAAATAGCAAAACTTTCTGCACGTCCCATTATTATGCAGTTTGTGATTATAAGACCTACATATGGACCAAGCGCTTTGCTCATATCAGTCATATAAGCCTTTAAAAATATATCAACTATTATTACATATGCCGAAATAATCAATACCTGTACCATCATACGAATATGTTTTGGTGTTTTATCTTTTAATGAGGATACAGTGAAAGAAGAAAATGCTGTTACAAAAGAAAGGGCTATTCCCATAATTAATGAATTCATCATCCTGTTAGTAACAGCAAGAGCAGAACAAATACCAATAACTTGTACCAAAATAGGATTTTCTGAAAATATTCCTTTGTTAAATATTTTTTTGATTTCGGATAATTTCAATCAGTCCACCTCCATCTCGTTGAAGAATTCAATAAGGTCTTCATTTATGAATTTTATAACTGCAGAAGATGTTTGTGTGGCACCTGAAATAGCATCAATATTTCCGCCAGTTCCTGGTCTGGAAATAATGTAGGCTCCATTTACGGGAGTAGTTACATCTATATCTCTGAACTGCTTTTTATAGTCTTCCTCAGAAATACGACCGCCAAGTCCAGGTGTTTCGGACTGAGTTACAAATTCAATTCCTATAGTCTTTGTAAATTCTCTATTTAAACCTAAGTAACCGGTAATGGAACCCCAAAGACC